>CAURWS010000707.1:0-2776 GCA_963528485.1 uncultured Pseudomonas sp.
CCGACTGGGCTTGGCAACACGGTCAGCCCGCAGGCCGAGGCACCGGCACGCTGCCGTCGGGTGAGTGGTGGTGGCTGCCGTTGTGGGTCGACGATGCGCCGCTGGCGTTGCTCGGCGTGCGGCCGCGTCAGGGCCAGAGCTTTACGGCCCAGCGTCGTCGCCTGTTGACAGCCCTTAGTCAGCCCCTGGGCCAGGCCTTGGCGCGCGCGCGACTGGCCGAGGACCTGGAGGCGGCGCGCCTGCATGGCGAAACCGAACAACTGCGCAGCGCCTTGCTGGCCTCGGTGTCCCACGATTTGCGCACGCCGTTGACCGCCATGCGCGGCAGCATCGACAGCCTGTTGGCGCTGGGCGAGGCCATCCCGCTGGACGACCGTCGAGAGCTGCTGGAGGGCACCCGTGATGAGGCCGAGCGACTGGATCGCTACATCCAGAACCTGCTGGACATGACCCGCCTGGGTCACGGCGCACTGAAACTGGCGCGGGACTGGGTTTCGCCCGGAGACATCGTCGGCAGCACCCTGAATCGCCTGCGCGCTGTGCTGGCGCCTTTGCAGGTCAGTACCGAGCTGCCGGCCGATCTGCCGTTGCTTTACGTGCATGCCGCGCTGATCGAGCAGGCGCTGATCAACGTGGTGGAAAACGCCGCGCGCTTCTCGCCGCTTCATGGCCGCTTGCAGATTCGCGTGGAGGCCTCGAAAGAGGAGCTGGCCTTTGCGGTGAGCGACGAAGGGCCGGGGATACCCGAGGCCGAGCGGGCGAAGATTTTCGACATGTTCTACACCGCCGCCCGGGGCGATCGCGGCGGGCAGGGCACCGGGCTTGGGCTGGCGATCTGTCAGGGCATGGTGGGCGCCCATGGCGGGCGCATCAGCGTCGGCGACGGCATCGACGGGCGCGGCACCTGCATCAGCCTGCACCTGCCGCTGCAGACACAACCTCAGGCGGAAATGGAGCAGGCGGTGTGAACGTCCTTTGCGATAGGCTAACGTTTTGATGCCATTGACGACTTTTCGGCATGACGGGAATTCCATGAGCCAGACGGCAACCATTCTGGTGATCGACGACGAGCCACAGATCCGCAAGCATCAGCCTCTCGTCCCAAGGCTACAAAGTGCTCGAAGCGGGCACCGGCAGCGAAGGCCTCAGCCAGGCTGCATTGAACAAACCCGACTTGCTGGTGCTCGATCTGGGCCTGCCGGACATGGACGGACAGGACGTGCTGAGCCAGTTCCGCGAATGGTCGGCGGTGCCGGTGCTGGTGCTGTCGGTGCGCGCCAGCGAAAGCGAGAAAGTGCGCGCGCTGGATGCCGGGGCCAACGATTACGTGACCAAACCTTTCGGCATTCAGGAGTTTCTGGCGCGAATTCGCGCGCTGCTGCGTCAGGCACCCGAGACCGGGCAAACCGAATCCGCGCTGGTGATCGGCCCGCTGACCGTGGACCTGGCCTATCGCCGAGTGCTGCTGGACGAGGTGGAAGTTGCCCTCACGCGCAAGGAGTACGCCGTATTGGCGCAACTGGCGCGGTATCCGGGGCGGGTCATCACCCAGCAACAGTTGCTCAAGGACATCTGGGGCCCGACCCACGTGGAGGATACCCATTACCTGCGTATCGTGGTCGGGCACCTGCGCCAGAAACTGGCCGATGACCCTGCCGCGCCACGGTTCATCATGACCGAGGCGGGGGTGGGGTATCGGTTGGCGGGGGGCTGAAGTTTTTAGCACCGCCGGGGAGCCGCCTTCGCGGCCGTTGTAACCTTCGACTGCTCCTGCAAGGTTTGTGTCAGCCCCCGGACTCAATGCTCGCGCTCATACCGATCCAGCGTATCGCGCGCGATCTCCCGTCCCAGCGCGATCAGTTCCGGCGCCTTGTAGAACTCGAAAAAACGGCACACGCGCTTGGGCACGTTGATCAGGATGTCCGGCGGGTAGCCGGCGATCTTGTACTGCGCCAGGGAGGTCTGCATCACCTCGAAACTCTGGTTGATCAAGTCCAGCAATGACGCCGGGCCGACGTTATCGACGATGATCGAGCCGCTGGCCGATTTCGGCGCGCCGGGTTCGGTGGGCGCGGCGGCCGGTTGCTGGCCTTGCGGATCGGCGGATTCCGGGCCGCGATCGCCCAGCCACGGGTTGGGCAAAATGGCGGCGGTGGCCTTGAGGCTGTCCTGCTCCAGACGCAACACATCATCGCCCGCCACGTCCATCTTGCGGCGGAAGGGCAGGTGCGAGCCGATGGAGCTGATCAGGCTGTCGAAGCGTTTCTTCACCGCAGGCGGGCGTTCGATCACCGGCAGCTGGTAATGCTTCTGGTTGGTGGAGTTGAGGTTGACTGCCACGATCAGGTCGCAATGGCTGGACACCACCGGCACGATCGGCAGCGGGTTGAGCAGGCCACCATCGACCAGCGTGCGGTTGCCCTGAACCACCGGGGTGAACAGGCTGGGAATCGCCGCCGAGGCGCGCATGGCCGAGTGCAGATTGCCCTCCTGAAACCAGATTTCCTGCTGGTTGGTGAGGTCGGTGGCGACAGCGGTGTAAGGGATGCGCAGGTCTTCGATGTTGATTTCGCCGACGATCTCGCGAATCTGCCCGAAGACTTTTTCCCCTCGAATGGCCCCGAGGCGAAAGCTCACGTCCACCAAGCGAAGCACGTCGAGGTAGTCCAGGCTTTCGATCCAGGCCTTGTATTGCGGCAGTTTTCCCGCCGCGTAAATGCCGCCAACCACGGCCCCCATCGAGCATCCGGCTATGCAGGCGATGTCATAGCCGCGC
>CAURWS010000708.1:0-2768 GCA_963528485.1 uncultured Pseudomonas sp.
GGCAAGCGCGCCTACAGGCCTTTCGCATCTGGCGAGCGCGTCATCACTACAGAAGTCCGGGTTCAGCCAGTCAGATCAGCACTGTCGATTCTGACCACGCCCGCAGCCGCCAGATCGCGCCACGCCTTTTCCAGCGACCCACCCAGATCGATCGCCTTGCACGCATCGGCAATCACCCAGGTGTTGAACCCCGCCGCCCGCGCATCCAGCGCCGACCAGGCCACGCAGAAGTCCAGCGCCAGACCCACCACAAACACACTGTCGACCCCGCGTTCCTTCAAATAGCCCGCCAGCCCCGTCTGGGTCGTGCGGTCTGCCTCGACGAACGCCGAATAGCTATCGATGCCGGCGTTGCAGCCCTTGCGCAGGATCAACTGCGCATGGGGGAGGTCGAGGTCGGCATGCAGTTCAGCGCCGCGCGTTGCCTGAATGCAGTGATCCGGCCACAGGGTCTGCGGGCCATAGGGCAGGGTGATGCTGTCGAACGGCGCGCGCCCGGCATGGCTCGATGCAAACGAAATGTGCCCGGCAGGATGCCAGTCCTGGGTGATCACCACGTTGTGAAACTGTGCGCCGAGCCGATTGATCAGCGGCACCAGCGCGTCACCCTCGGCCACTGCCAGCGCGCCGCCGGGCATGAAGTCGTACTGCATGTCGATGACCAGGAGCGCTGCGCGAGGGTCTGAAGGGCATCGGGAGAGGGCCACTGTCATGAGCCAAACACCCGAATCGGTGCACCCGCGTGCCAGGCCTGAATGTCTTCGATCATCTGGCTGAAGAACATCCGGTAGTTGTTCTCGGTGACATAGCCCACATGAGGCGTCGCCAGCAGGTTCGGCAGGCTGCGGAATGGATGATCGGCCGGCAGCGGCTCAACGCTGTACACGTCCAGCGCGGCACCGACGATTTTCTTCTGTTTGAGCACCTCGACCAGCGCGTCTTCATCGACGATCGGGCCGCGCGCGGTGTTAACCAGATACGCCGTGGGTTTCATGCGGTTCAGGGATTCTGCGTCCACCAGCCCGCGGCTGCGATCGCTGAGCACCAGGTTGACCGAGATGATGTCCGACTGCTCGAACAATGCCTGCTTGCTGACGTAGGTCACGCCATGCTCGGCAGCGCGTTCGACGGTGAGGTTTTCGCTCCAGGCAATCACCTTCATGTCAAAGGCCAGAGCGTAGCGGGCGATCTTCTGGCCGATGCTGCCCAGGCCGACAATGCCCAAAGTCTTGCCATACAGATCGCTGCCAATGCCGATCTGCCAGTTGCCCGCGCGCAGGGAGTTGGCCTCGTCGACGATGTTGCGCGTGGCGGCCATGATCAGCGCCCAGGTCAGCTCGGGAGCGGCATATTTATAGCTGTCGGTGCCGACAACCGCGATGCCCAGGCGCGCCGCGGCCTTGAGGTCCAGCGCCGCATTGCGCATGCCGCCGGTGACCAGCAGCTTGAGGTTGGGCAACTGGCTGAGCAGGGCGTCGTCGAAGAGCGTGCGTTCGCGCATCACGCAGATCACGTTGAAGTCGTTCAGGCGGGCGGCCATGGTGGCGGTGTCGGCGGGGTAGTCGTGCAGGAAGCTGACCTCGCCAATCGGCTTGAGCACGGTCCAGTCCACTACATCCTGGGCAACGGATTGCCAGTCATCGAGTACGGCAATTCTCAGCGCAGAACCCTGAGTCATTTCGGTTAGGCCTCATTCAAGAGCAGGTTGGATGTGTGGAGGCCAACATACGCCTGAGAAGCGTTGAGGGGAAGGCGCAGAGCAGACTGCTCCAGTCAATTGAACAACCCCGCCGCGATATTGATCGAAAACCCCAATATCGACGTATTGAACAGAAACCCGATCAACGACTGCGCCAACACCACCTTGCGCAGATTACGCGTGGCCACGCCCACATCAGAGGTCTGCACCGCCACGCTGATGGTGAAAGAAAAGTACAAAAAGTCCCAGTAATCCGGGTTCTGCTCGCCATCGGCGAACCTCAGCGCCGCGTCTTCGCCGTCCCAGGTGTAGAACATCCGGGCGTAATGCAGGCTGAAAATCACCCCGATCAACAGCCACGAACCGACGATGGTAAAACCGGTAAACCCATAGTGCAGAGCCTTGTTGCTGGCCGACATGTCCTTGATCCCGGCCAGCTCCAGCACAATGGCCGCCAGGCTGGCAATCGCCGCGACGCAGACCACCATCAGCACCCACCCTGCGTTCTCATCCTCGATCTCGGCGATGCGTCGCACGTCTTCGGCGTTGGATCTGAACGTGCGGATCATGATCAGCAGCATGTACACCCAGCCCGCGACATTCCAGGCGATCAGGCATTTGCTGGTGACCGTGATAGCGGGCGCGACGATGGCGGAAACGATGCCCGCAACGACGCCCAGGGCAATGGCGATGCTCAGGCGAGGGTGGGTCTGGGTCAGATGGGACATGGACGGCTTCATGGCAACGGGATGCTGGAACCTTAGCACGCCATGAACGGTGCAGCGGATGAAGAAAAACGGCGCGCAAGGGGTTACGCGCCGGTCGCCATATGGCAGTTAACGTGGTTCTGTTTCAGGCGGCCTTTCGCATAAGGTCAGCGAACAAGGCAAGGCTGCTTGTTGTTGAACTTCCAGTTCGGAATCAGGAACTGCATCGCGACGCTGTCGTCCCGCGCTCCCAGGCCCATGCCTTTGTACAGCTCGTGGGCCTTGGCCACTTGATCCATGTCGATTTCGACCCCCAGGCCCGGTTTTTTCGGCACCTGCACGTTGCCGCCGATGATCTGCAG
>CAURWS010000709.1:0-2761 GCA_963528485.1 uncultured Pseudomonas sp.
TCGAAGAACTTGCCGCAGTCGGCCAGGGCCAGCACGTTGTTCTTGAACTCGTTCGGCGAAAAATCCTGCACCAGCGAAATCAAACCGGTCTGATGGTCAATCATCAGCAGTACGGCGTCGTTCTTGTCCAGGCGCTTGTAAGGGGTCATGGGTGCATTCCTTTTTCGAGTCGAGAGAGTAGGTGTGAAATCGGCGCCGGCCTTGGCGTTGTGCTCATTGGCTGCGGCATTGGGTGAACTTTAGGGGAGGTTGGATTGGCTAACAATCCAGCAGAATTTGAACTCACTGATTCTATTTTGGGGACAATGGAATTGGAGACATGATTTCGGAAGTGGACTACGGCCCTGGTCTGTAACAGCCGTAGGTAACCCGGGTAGGAGCGAGTGGATATGAGGGCTATACTCCCGTCCCGGACCAACACGCTTCAGGCAAAGGAAACAGGACCAGCATGGCAACACTCTTTGACGTCGCCAAATACATCACCGAGCAAACCGGTGAGGTGTCTGCCATGAAGCTGCAGAAGCTGATGTATTACGCTCAGGCGTGGAATCTCGTATGGGAAGAAGAGGCGCTGTTCCCCAATGACTTTCAAGCCTGGGCAAATGGTCCGGTGCTACCGACGCTGTATGCCCGCCATCGCGGCATGTTCAAGGTTGACGCCTCATTGTTCAGTGAGGCGAATAGCGGAAATCTGACTGAAGCCGAACGCGGCAACGTCGACAAGGTTCTCGCCTTCTACGGCGACAAAACCGCCCAGTGGCTGAGCAACCTGACCCATCAGGAAAACCCTTGGCTTGAAGCGCGCGGCGAATTGCCCGTAGGCGCCTCATCCGAAGCGATCATCCCGCAGGCCGCGCTTCACGAATATTACTCATCGCTTTAATCGCCCTATGGGAAAGAAAAGTGAAGCGCGTGCGTTACGCAAAGCGCTCGCGCAGGAAAAATTCGAGTCCGGTAAGCCTGCGCTCCTCGCCAAAGTCGATGTTCCGCCTCAGCCTCGACACATCGATGCTAAACCCCTCGGCCATGCTCCACGGCTCGCTCCACATCTGGCGCGTGCTGCCGCGCAGGCTCAGCAGACGCCCAGAACCATCAAGGATGGAAGCCGGTTTGATTCGCGAATGACCTGGTGCATCTCCAAGGCTGATCGTCTGGATCGATGGTCGTGGGGCGAAATGCGTGAATGGACGGCGCAGGAGTGGAATCATGTCATTCGCCCGCCCTTTCTGCAGTTCGCTCAGCTGACCTGGCAGGAGATCGACAGCTTTTCCTCCGACACGGGCCACAAGATGCACCATGGCCATGAGGTCGGGGATCTGATTGACGAGGCGCAAGCGCGTTGGCAGCAACTCGATCTGGAGCAATTCGACTCTGTGTTCAGATTCCGTTTGGGCGGCCAGAAGCGTCGCGCCTGGGGATTCATCGTCCAGGCGCACTTTCATTTTGTCTGGTGGGATCGAGAGCATTCCATCTACCCCACCGAGCGAAGCTGATCGTCATGCCGCGTGGCTCGGTGGCGCTCAGTCAAATGGATTTCAGGTAGCTGCGGGTGCGGACTTGGGCGCCACCTTATCCAGCACCTGTCGCGCCAGTGCATGGTAGAGCGACACCGGGGAAATCCATCCTGATACCGCGGACGCCAGCACAGTGACCGCCAGCATGGGTATGACCAGATCCGGGCTGTGGGACAGTTCCAGCACGATGACCGACGCGGTGAGCGGCGAGCGGGTGACGCCTGCCAGGTACGCGCCCATGCCGAGCAGGGCACAGGTTTGTGGGTTGACGTCTGGTAACAGGGACACCAGCGGTGCGAAGGCGGCGCCGATGCTCAGCGATGGCGAGAACAGGCCACCCGGAATACCGGCCAGGTAGGACACCACATTGGCAAGGAACTTCCATAGCACAAAGCTGCTGTCGGTGACCGGATGGCCTTCGAGCAGGGCACGGGTTTCTTCGTAGCCGGTGCCGTAGACATGGTTCCCCGAGATCAGCCCGAGGATGGCCAACAGCAGGCCACACACAGCGGCGAAGCGCGCCGGAAAGCGTGCGCGCAGCCGACTCATGCGCCCCAGCCAACCGGTTTCACTGGGCAGCACGAGCTTCACATACAGTCCGCCCAGCACTCCACCCAGCAACGCGCAGGCAGGCACTTCGCTCCAGCCCCATCCGCTGGGCAGACCACCACCAATGTCGCCGAAATAGGCGTAATGCCCCATCAATCCCAGGGTCACGGCGCCCCCGATCAGTACGGCGGTGAGCACCAGACCGCTGAAGCGCTGTTCGAAGGTGCGACTCAGTTCTTCGATAGCGAAGACGATGCCCGCCAATGGCGTGTTGAATGCCGCGGCGATCCCGGCGGCACCTCCGGCGAGAATCAGCCCGCCGGTCATGTTGCGGCCGTGCAGGCCCAACCGTCGGCCAAAGGCGTAGATCACGGCGGCCCCCACATGCACCGTCGGTCCCTCGCGCCCCACCGAGCCACCCACCAGCAACGCGCCCAGGGTGAAACACATGCGTATCGCCGCAACCGGCAGTGCGAGCACCTGTGCACGCAAGCGTCGGGACGGTGACTCCAGCGCGGCGATGACTTGAGGGATACCGCTGCCGCGAGCGTTTGCAAACCAGCGATTTGTGACCCAGGCAAGCAAGCCGAAGCCCAGCGGAGTGATCAGCAGAGGCAGCCAGGTGGCGACATCCAGGGTTCGTTTGAACAGCACGAAAGCTTGATCTGCCAGCCAGGCGAATGCCAGCGCTACCAGGC
>CAURWS010000710.1:0-2753 GCA_963528485.1 uncultured Pseudomonas sp.
TCTCTTGGTGCAGAAAAGGCTGGACGATACCGGCGGCTGAAAGGCGCGCCCGCCTGAAGCGGGCGCGCCATGGACTCAGCGCTTGATCCGGCCCTTGATGAAGGACAGCACGTCAGCAACCGGCAAGGCCTGAGCTTCGGACTCGGTGCGGCTCTTGTATTCCAGATTGCCTTCCGCCAGACCGCGGTCGCTGACCACGATGCGGTGCGGGATGCCGATCAATTCCATGTCCGCGAACTTGATGCCCGGGCTGGTTTTCTTGTCACGGTCATCCAGCAGCACGTCGAAACCTGCAGCGGTCAGCTCGGCGTACAGTTTGTCGGTCGCTTCGCGAACGGCTTCGGTTTCGTAGCGCAGTGGCACCAGGGCGATCTGATACGGCGCCAGTGCGTCGCTCCAGATGATGCCGTTGTCGTCGTAGTTCTGCTCAATGGCAGCGGCGACCACGCGGGAGACGCCAATGCCGTAGCAGCCCATGGTCAGGGTCACTGGCTTGCCGTTCTCGCCCAGCACCTGGCACTTCATCGCGTCGCTGTACTTGGTGCCCAGCTGGAAGATGTGGCCGACTTCGATGCCGCGCTTGATGATCAGGGTGCCCTGACCGTCAGGGCTTGGATCGCCTTCGACGACGTTGCGCAGGTCGGCCACTTCTGGAACCGGCAGGTCACGCTCCCAGTTCACGCCGAAGTAATGCTTGTCGTCGATGTTGGCGCCGACGCCGAAGTCGCTCATCAGTTCGACCGAGCGGTCGATGATGCAGGGCAGTGGCAGGTTCAGCGGGCCCAGGGAACCAGCACCCGCGCCGATGGCGTCACGCAGTTCGGCTTCGCTGGCCATGACCAGCGGGCTTGCCACCAGCGGATGGTTCGACGCCTTGATTTCGTTGAGTTCGTGGTCGCCACGGATGACCAGCGCAATCAGTTTGCCTTCTTCTGCCGCGTGCACAATCAGGGTCTTGACGGTTTTCTCGATGGCCAGGCCGAACTGCTCGACCAGTGCCGCAATCGTCTTGGCGTCAGGGGTGTCGACCAGGCGCAGCTCTTCGGTCGCCGCGCCACGGGATTTCTCCCGTGGAATGGCTTCGGCCTTCTCGATGTTGGCGGCATAGTCGGAGGTGTCGCTGAACACGATGTCGTCTTCGCCGGAGTCGGCCAATACGTGGAACTCGTGGGAACCTGCGCCACCGATCGAACCGTTGTCAGCCACCACAGGGCGGAAGTTCAGGCCCAGGCGGGTGAAGACGTTGCAGTACGCCTGGTGCATGCGGTCGTAGGTTTCCTGCAGGGAATCCTGGGTCGCATGGAACGAGTAGGCGTCTTTCATGATGAATTCGCGGCCGCGCATCAGACCGAAGCGTGGGCGGATCTCGTCACGGAATTTGGTCTGGATCTGGTACATGTTGATCGGCAGCTGTTTGTAGCTGCTCAGTTCGTTGCGAGCCAGATCGGTGATGACCTCTTCGTGGGTCGGGCCTGCGCAGAAGTCGCGGTCGTGACGGTCTTTGAGGCGCAGCAGCTCGGGGCCGTACTGCTCCCAGCGACCGGATTCCTGCCACAGTTCGGCTGGCTGAATGCCTGGCATCAGGACTTCCAGTGCACCGGCCGCGTCCATTTCTTCACGAACGACCGCTTCGACCTTGCGCAGCACACGCAGGCCCATGGGCAGCCAGGTGTAGAGACCGGAGGCGAGCTTGCGGATCATGCCAGCGCGAAGCATCAGCTGATGGCTGATAACCACCGCGTCGTTTGGCGTTTCTTTTTGTGTGGCGAGCAAATATTGACTGGTACGCATGGTCGGCCGTTGTCGGTTGCTGTGACTGGGAAATGACCTGGCATTGTACGGGGGCGATACCGTCGCGTACAGGGCGCCTGGCCTCTGGAGGCAGTCAGATTGCCCTTCTGGCAGGCATGAAAAAGCCCGGCACAAGGCCGGGCTTTTCTGTAACGAGTGTCAGACAGCGCGATTACAGGACCGAAATCGGGTAGTCGACGATCAGACGGAACTCGTTGACATCGCCTTCGCCCTGATCGGTGTTGGCACGGTGCCAGGCTTGACGAATACGGAACGACAGGTCTTTTGCAGGACCGGTCTGAACGACGTATTTGGCTTCAAGGTTGGTCTCGTGGTGGCTACCGTCAGCACCGTACAGACCGGTGTAGGTGCTGTTCGATGGTGTGTGGGTGCCGTCGATGTCGGTACCGCTGATGTAACGGGTCATGAAGCTCAGACCAGGTACGCCGTACGGAGCCATGTTCAGGTCGTAGCGAGCCTGCCAGGATTTCTCACCAGGACCGTTGAAGTCAGAGTACTGGATGGAGTTGGCCAGGAAGATCGAGTCGCCACCGCGGTTGTTGTCGCCGATACCGATGTAGTCGAACGGTGTATCGCCGTTCACTTTCTGGAAGGCCACGGTCACGGTGTGCGCAGCCAGGAACGAGTAAGCAGCAGACAGCGAGAAGGCGTTGTTGTTGATGTCGCCAGCTTTCTTGCTGCCGGTGTCCTGGGTGTTGTAGTAGTTGACGTCGAAAGCCAGAGACTGGTCATCGGTCAGCGGCAGGGCGTAGTTCACGTTGCCGTAGTACTGGTTCCAAACGTCTTCCAGTTTGTTGTAGTAGAAACCAACGCCCAGGTTGTCGGTGATGGAATACTTGCCGCCACCATAGGTTGCGGACTTGGAGGTCACGCCAGCATAGGTCGCCCAGATATCGCCGTCGCGGTTGGTTTCGTCCTGGCTGGTACCGGAAGTGAAGCGA
>CAURWS010000711.1:0-2751 GCA_963528485.1 uncultured Pseudomonas sp.
GCGTGGCGTGGATCGCGGTTTCGCGCTGTCGGATCACGCCGACTGGCCGGGGCTGTTGTGGGCCATCGAAAACACTGGCGCCGAACGGGTGATGGTCACCCACGGCTCGGTCGCTGTGCTGGTGCGCTACCTGCGGGAGCTGGGCCTGGACGCTCAGGGCTTCACCACCGAATACGGCGATGAGGAAGACGACGCACCCGCCAAGGCTGAGTCGCAGACAGAAGAGGCGTCGTCATGAAAGCCTTCGCCGAACTCTACGGCCTGCTGGACGCCACCACCTCCAGCAACGCCAAGCTTGCCGCGATGCAGCATTACTTCGCCCATGCCGCGCCAGAAGATGCGGCATGGGCGGTGTATTTCCTCTCCGGCGGGCGACCTCGGCAACTGGTGCCCACGCGCTTGTTGCGTGAACAGGCGATGCTGCTGTCGGAGCTGCCAGAGTGGTTGTTCGAAGAGAGCTATCAGGCGGTGGGCGACCTGGCCGAGACGCTGTCCCTGCTGCTGCCGCAAGCCGAGCACAGTTCCGAAGAAGGCCTGGCCAGCTGGATGGAAAACAAACTGCTGCCCCTGCGCGGCCTGCCCCCTGAAGAACTGCTCGAACGCCTGCCGACCTTCTGGGCGCTGCTGGACCGGCAGAGCCTTATGGTCTGCCTGAAGCTGATCACCGGCAGTTTTCGTGTCGGAGTGTCGAAGCTGCTGGTCACCCGCGCCCTCGCCGCGCTGGCCGATATCGACAGCAAGCGCGTGGCGCAGCGGCTGGTGGGTTACACCGATTTGTCCCATCGGCCGAGCGCCGAGGGCTATCTGAAGCTGATCGCCGAAGAATCCGAAGACGAACACGCCCAACGCGGCGGCCAGCCGTACCCTTTCTTTCTCGCCCATGCCCTGCAACAGCCGGTGGATCAATTCGAGACGCTGCTTGGCTCGCCCGAGAACTGGCAGGTGGAATGGAAGTGGGACGGGATTCGTGCGCAGGTGGTCAAGCGCGAGGGGCGGTTGTGGATCTGGTCCCGGGGCGAGGAGCTGGTGACTGATCGTTTTCCGGAGCTGCACAGCCTCAGCAAATGCCTGCCCGATGGCACGGTGATCGATGGCGAGATTGTCGTGTGGAAAGCGCCTACGCCCTCAGCTGAAACAGGCGACACCTTCGAGCTGAGCACCCCTGCGCCGGGCACGCCGGACGAATCAACGCCTTCAGTCCAGCCCTTCGCCCTGCTGCAACAACGCATCGGCCGCAAGACGTTGGGCAAGAAAATTCTCGAAGACGTGCCGGTGGTGATCCTCGTCTACGACCTGCTGGAATGGCAGGGCCACGACTGGCGCAACCGCCCGCAACACGAACGGCGCACGCAACTGGAGCAGGTCGTTTCCGACGCCCAAAGCCCCGTGCTGATGCCCTCCCCGGTGTTGAGCGGCAAGGACTGGCTCGACCTCGGGCAACAGCGCGAAGCGTCTCGCAGCCTCGGGGTCGAGGGCATGATGCTCAAGGCGCGGGACGCGATGTACGGCGTGGGTCGCACCAAGGACATGGGCGTGTGGTGGAAGTGGAAGGTCGACCCGTTCAGCGTCGACGCCGTTCTGATTTACGCCCAACGCGGGCATGGCCGTCGTGCCAGCCTGTACAGCGACTACACCTTTGCCGTGTGGGACGGTCCTGAAACGGCCAGCGAACGTACGCTGGTGCCCTTCGCCAAGGCGTATTCCGGACTGACCGACGAGGAAATGCGTAAGGTCGATGCAATCATTCGCAAGACCACCGTAGAGAAATTCGGCCCGGTGAGAAGTGTTACCCCATCGCTGGTATTCGAGCTGGGGTTCGAGGGCATCGCGCTGTCCAAACGGCATAAAAGCGGGATCGCCGTGCGCTTCCCCCGGATGCTCAGATGGCGCCAGGACAAGCCCGTGGCCGAGGCGGACAGCCTGGCGACGCTGCAGGATCTTCTGGGTTGAGCACCATTTTGGTGCTCTATGACCCAATAAGGTCATGCCCAGTGCTTCATGCCCGTGCACAGTTATTTCAAACGCCGAAAACCTGTGGGCGTGAGGTTGCTCACGAACAGGTTATGCCAGTCGACACCCATGTAACTGTAACGCCGAATTCGTGAGCGAGCTCACTCCCACAGATTCAAGCGTGCTACCAATCGCTCCACTGCTGCCTCTTGTAACCATTTTTTCCCGCGCCCTTTTGGGTCGTTTCGGCTACTCTCCCACTGCCTGCGGCGCCCTGAAAAAAGACAAGAGATGGCTCTAAGTCATCATTGCGACAACTCCGTACATTTAAAACGCGCGTTCGTCTCTTTGGTTCGGAAATTGCTGTCTTTTTGCGGTCTGGCACCTGCCGGTAGCAAGCCTTCGCGTGTTCCCAACGCTCAATTTGGTTTTAAGGACTGAACGATGAAAAAAGCATGGCTGACCCTTTCCGCACTCGCCATCTGTCTGGCCGCTGGTAACGCAATGGCCAAGGAGTACAAGGAGCTGCGTTTCGGCGTCGATCCTTCCTACGCTCCTTTCGAATCGAAAGCCGCCGACGGCAGCCTGGTAGGCTTCGACATCGACCTGGGCAACGCGATCTGTGCAGAACTGAAGGTCAAGTGCAAATGGGTCGAAAGCGATTTCGACGGCATGATTCCTGGCCTAAAAGCCAACAAGTTCGACGGCGTCATCTCATCGATGACCGTTACCGAAGCGCGCGAAAAGGTCATCGACTTCTCCAGCGAACTGTTCTCCGGCCCCACCTCGCTGGTCTACAAG
>CAURWS010000712.1:0-2743 GCA_963528485.1 uncultured Pseudomonas sp.
TCATGGCTCTGGTCGGACTGCTGGAAACCCTGCTGACCCTTAAAATCACCGATGAGATCACCGAAAGCCGTGGCTACCCGGATCGCGAGTGCGTGGCGCTGGGCGTGGCCAACATTGCCTCGGGCGTGTGCGGCGGCATGGGCGGTTGCGCGATGATCGGCCAGACCGTGATCAACCTCAGTTCAGGAGGCCGAGGTCGCCTGTCGGGCATCGTCGCCGGGGTGATGATCCTGATGTTCGTGCTGTTTCTGTCGCCGCTGATCGAGCGCATTCCGCTGGCGGCGCTGGTGGGGGTGATGTTCGTGGTGTCGCAGCAGACCTTCGCCTGGGCCTCGCTGCGGGTGCTGCGCAAAGTGCCGCTCAACGACGTGCTGGCGATCATCGCCGTGACCATCGTCACCGTGCTCACCGATCTGGCCACCGCTGTGCTGTTCGGCATCCTCATCGCCGCGCTGAACTTTGCCTGGCAACAGGCCCGCGAGCTGTATGCCGACAGCCACCTTGAGCCCGACGGCAGCAAGCTGTACCAGCTGCACGGCACGCTGTTCTTCGCCTCGACCACGACCTTTCTCAACCAGTTCGACCCGGCGCAAGATCCCGCCATCGCCACCCTGGATTGCCGCCATCTGCGCTTCGTCGACTATTCGGCGATTGCCGCGCTGATGACCCTGCGCGAACGCTACGAGAAAGCCGGCAAGCACCTGCGCGTGGTGCACCTGTCGGAGCGCTGCAAGAAGCTGCTCAAGCGTGCCGGTGTGCAGCACGCTTGAGGCCGTTTATAGAAGCTTTTGCCAGGCGAAGCGGTAGGCCTTGTCAGGCAACGTTGCCTGGCACTGGCCGTTGTCCGCATCGGGCCCGACCAGAAACCATTCGGCGCGGGAGGTATCGCCCACGCGCTTGGCCTTCTGCGGGTCGTAGCAGCGCGACAGAGCCTGCGCAGGCACCAGCGCATAGGCGTTCGGATGACTGCGCAGCCACACCGCCGAATGCTCCAGCGGTTGCGTGTCCTTGAAGCCGAAGTGCACCAGCGGCTGCTGAGCGAAAACCCAATGCCCCTCGCGCCAATCCACCAGCACAAGACCGGCGTGCTGCGTTGCCGCCGCCACATCGCGCATCATGGTTTCGTGGGGGTTGATGCCCTCGTGGCGAGGCTCGACAAACCCGCGCGCGAACCAGGCGCACAGCCACAGCACGGTCAGCGAGACGACCACCGTTCGGCCCTTGGGCCGCTTGCCGAACCAGCGGCGCAGCATCCACGGAATCAGGGGCGCACTGACCAGCACCAGCGCTGGCACCGCCGGGAAGATGTACAGCTTGCGCTTGCCGGTACTGATGCTGAAAAACACCAGCACCAACACCACCCAGCCCAGCAACACCAGCACCCGACCGTCGTGGCGCAGCAGCTGCTTGCGCCACGCGGGCACCAGCCACGGCAGCATGAACAGCATCGGAATCCAGTATTTGGGGATGACCTGAACGAAGAAATACCAGAACGGCTCGCGATGATCCCAGGCGTTGGCGTAGCGACTCGCCGTCTGCTTGAAGAGGATCTCCTGCGCGTAAGCGACGCTGTCGGCGCTGCCCTGCGCGACGATCACCAGCAGCGGCACCAGCCACACGGCAATGGCTGCCAGAGCGACCAGCAAACCCAGCCACCACTTTTTAGCGCTGCCGGCGGGCATCGCGACCACGCCTTTCCACTCCTTGCGCACCGCATAGGCGTAAGGCATCAGCATCAACGCAGGCAGAAACCCCACCCCCTTGCTGATGATCCCGAAGCCCATGGCCGCGCAGGCGAGGTAATACCAACGCCAGTCGGGGCCGAGCAGCAAGTGTCGACACAGGCCGTAGATGCCCAGCGCCGTCCACAACGCAAGAAAGCCGTCAATCTGCCCGGTCTGCAGGATGCTGTAGCTCTGGTAGGTGCACAGAAACAGCAGCGCGCAAATCACCCCGACGCGCCGCCCCCACAGGCGTCGCCCCAAGTCATAGAGGCACGCTGTGGTCACCGCACCTGCGATCAGCGCGGGCAGGTACAGCGCCACTTTCGGCAGGTGGGTGAGTTGCACGAACAGCGCCACCGTCCACATGAACAGCGGCGGTTTGTCCGCATAGATTTCCCCGGCGCGATGGGGAATGAACCAGGAGCCGTTCTGCAACATTTCCAGCGCGACCCCGAGAAACCGCTCTTCATCGACGTTCAGCGGCTGGCGCCAGCCGAGTCCTGCGCCCAACAGCAACACCGACAACGCGACAAAAAACCACAACTCCAGGCGAGGGTTCGCCAATCGAATCCGCACGGCTTCAATCCTTCTGTTCGACGACGCCGTCGGGCTGCTCTTTGAATTTGGCGATCAGTTGCAGGTTGCGCAGGTACACGATGAACCCGAAGGACTGGCCAACGATGAACACCGGGTCCTGCCGATAGATGGCGTAGGCCAGCAGCAGCGCGCTGCCGATGATGCTCAGGTACCAGAAGCCCACCGGAATCACGCTGCGCTTCTTGTATTCGCTGTACAGCCACTGCAGGACGAAACGCCCGGTAAACGCCAGCTGGCCGATGAAACCCACCGCCAGCCACAACGATTCTCTGCCCATGTCAGACCTCGTTTTCCCGTGCGTTGACGTCCAGCCGGGTGCGCCGGATCAGCCACCACACACCGAACAGGTCGAGGATGCCCACCAGCGCGCGGTCCAGGTTGCCATAGTTGGACACCCCTGCCCCACGCTCGCGGTGATTGAC
>CAURWS010000713.1:0-2735 GCA_963528485.1 uncultured Pseudomonas sp.
TTCCAGCCGTGCTGCATTACTACATGCGCTTCATCACCGGCGCCAGCGAAGACGGCGTGGTGCGTTTCCTGCTCACCGCCGCGGCCATTGGCATCCTCTATAAAGAGAACGCGTCGATCTCAGGCGCCGAAGTGGGCTGTCAGGGTGAAGTCGGCGTGGCCTGTTCGATGGCCGCCGGGGCGCTCTGCGAAGTGCTGGGCGGCAACGTGCAACAGGTCGAGAACGCCGCCGAAATCGGCATGGAGCACAACCTCGGCCTGACCTGCGACCCCATCGGCGGCCTGGTGCAGGTGCCCTGTATCGAGCGCAATGCAATGGGCTCGGTGAAGGCGATCAACGCCGTACGCATGGCCCTGCGTGGCGATGGCCAGCACTTCGTGTCGCTGGACAAGGTCATTCGCACCATGCGCCAGACCGGCGCCGACATGAAAAGCAAATACAAGGAAACAGCCCGTGGCGGGCTGGCCGTGAACATTATCGAATGCTGATATCAGCCTGAATTTCAGTGGGCTCGGTGCGACAACGCTACGAGCCTGGAAACGCATTGAAGGAGTCATTGATGTCCACACAATTGCTGAAAACCCCGCTCAACGCCCTGCACCGTGAACTGGGCGCCAAGATGGTCGAGTTCGCGGGCTACGACATGCCTGTGCAATACCCGGCCGGGGTGATGAAGGAGCACCTGCACACCCGCGATCAGGCCGGCCTGTTCGACGTGTCGCACATGGGCCAGATTCTGCTGACCGGCGCCAATGCCGCAAAAGCCCTGGAAACCCTGGTGCCGGTGGACATCATCGATCTGCCGGTGGGCATGCAGCGTTACGCGATGTTCACCAACGAAACCGGCGGCATCCTCGATGACCTGATGGTCGCCAATCTGGGCGACGATCAGCTCATGCTGGTGGTCAACGCCGCGTGCAAGAACGAAGACCTGGCGCATCTGCGCAAGCACATCGGCGATCAGTGCCAGATCCAGCCGCTGTTCGAAGAACGCGCGCTGCTGGCCCTGCAAGGCCCACAGGCAGTGACCGCCCTGGCGCGTCTGGCCCCTGAAGTCGCGAAAATGACCTTCATGCAGTACACCACGGCGAAGATCGACGGCATCGACTGCTACATCAGCCGTTCTGGCTACACCGGTGAAGACGGCTACGAGATTTCCGTCCCCGCCGAGCAGGCCGAATCCCTGGCCCGTCGTCTGCTGGCCGAGCCTGAGGTGGCTCCAATTGGCCTCGGCGCGCGGGATTCGCTGCGTCTGGAAGCCGGTCTGTGCCTGTATGGCCACGACATGAACACCGAGACCACGCCGATTCAGGCCAGCCTCTTGTGGGCGATTTCCAAGGTGCGTCGTGCCGATGGTGCGCGTGCGGGTGGCTTCCCAGGCGCCGAACAGGTCTTCGCCCAGCACCAAAGCGGTGCAGCGCGCAAGCGTGTGGGCCTGTTGCCGCAAGAGCGCACGCCGGTACGTGAAGGCGCTGAAATCGTCGACGCCAATGACCAGATCATCGGCACCGTGTGCAGCGGCGGCTTTGGTCCGACCCTGGGTGCACCGCTGGCCATGGGCTACGTTGACGCGGCGTTCACGGCACTTGAAACGCCGGTGTTTGCCATCGTTCGCGGCAAGAAAGTCCCGATGCGCGTGAGCAAAATGCCTTTCGTTGCGCCACGTTACTTCCGCGGCTGACCTTGACGTCAAAATAATGCGGCACCGCAACAGTGCAGAACACTGTCCCCGTGCCGCAGTCTGGCGCTTGAGAAACAGCAACGAAACTGTCAGAAAACTGCACTTTCGATGACACTTCAACAGTAAAAACTATCGATCAGTGCCACTTGGTTAAAGTTTTCAAAAAGTGGTCGAAAGCCCCTGAAACCGGGCTTATGCGGGGCTTGTTTTTTCTGCGAGAGTTAGCGTAGAGTCTCTTAACTGTGTTTGCATAGGTCGCTGGGATCGTGACCTGGGCAGTAGCGCCAAAAGCAATGCTACATCCCGCTCTACGTTTCTTCTTCCTGCAACCAGCCCAGTACTCTTTCGTGTGAAAGGGGCTGTCATTAATTTATGCTTCAAGGAATAAGAAAATGTCTCAACGTCAGAGCGGTACCGTTAAGTGGTTTAACGACGAGAAAGGTTTTGGTTTTATCACTCCAGAGAGCGGTCCGGATCTGTTCGTCCACTTCCGCGCTATTCAGGGCAACGGCTTCAAGAGCCTGAAAGAAGGCCAGAAAGTTACCTTCATCGCTGTGCAAGGCCAGAAAGGCATGCAGGCTGACGAAGTAATCGCCGAGGCTTGATAGCTGAAAGCACAAGAGCCCCTGATGGCAACATCAGGGGCTTTTTTATGCCTGCGATTCCACAAACTGCCTAAGCTTGTTACCAAGACCCTTGGAACAGCCAACGCCTATGCCCAAGCATCCATTACGCCCTGAAGGCGACTTCCCCCCGGCAGGCCTCGGGCGGCGCCTTGCCGCGATCTTCTACGACGCCCTGCTGTGCGTCGCCCTGCTGATGGTCACCACGTTTATTTACAAGCTCGTCTGGATGGCCTTTGTCGGTGAGGCTAAATTGCGCCAACTCTCCGAATCCGGCGCGCTGGACGGCGATCCGCTGCTCTCGACCATTCTGGTGTTCGCGCTGTTCGCCTTTTTCGCCAAGTTCTGGACCCACGCCGGCCAGACCCTGGGCATGCAAGTCTGGGGCATTCGCGTGCAGAACCCGGACGGCACCGGCATCAGCCTGTGGC
>CAURWS010000714.1:0-2734 GCA_963528485.1 uncultured Pseudomonas sp.
TCGAACAGGCGCTGGTGGTTCAGCCTCGCAGCGGCAACGATCTCTCTATTTTCATGCGTCTTCTGGGGCTGGCGTTCAGCCAGAGCCAGGGCCACTTGCGTCGTTATCTGGAAGACATGTACGGCAAGGTGTTCCGCCGCTACATGCTGCTGGTCAACGAAGCGGCGCCGCGTATTCCGCCCATCGAGCTGTTCTGGCGCGTGCACTTCATGCTCGGTGCTGCGGCGTTCAGCATGTCCGGCATCAAGGCCCTGCGCGCCATTGCCGAGACCGATTTCGGCGTGAACACCTCCATCGAGCAGGTCATGCGTCTGATGGTGCCGTTCCTCGCCGCAGGCATGCGTGCCGAAACCGGCGTCACCGACAGCGCGATGATCAGCGCCCAGCTCAAGCCCCGCACCAAGAGCACTGCGCCAGCCGCTGCCAAGGCCTGACACTCCCGCTCTCGGGTGCCCTGCATTTGCATCGCACCCGGCGTTCCCTCACCATGCCGCACTGAGCAATGGTTGTTGAAGGATCTTTCTATGCGTTCTGGCCTGCAAGGCTCCCTGATGGTGGATATCGCCGGTACCTGGCTGACATCCGAAGACCGTCAGTTTCTGCGTCAGCCCGAAGTGGGCGGCCTGATCATTTTTGCCCGCAACATTGAGAGCCCTCGCCAGGTCCGTGAGCTGAGCGCGTCTATCCGCGCGATTCGCCCCGACCTGTTACTCGCGGTCGATCAGGAAGGCGGTCGCGTTCAGCGTCTGCGTCAGGGCTTCGTGCGTCTGCCGGCGATGCGGGCGATTGCCGATAACCCGAATGCGGAATTTCTTGCCGAACAATGCGGTTGGCTGATGGCCACCGAAGTGCTGGCGGTGGGGCTGGATTTGAGCTTCGCACCGGTGCTGGACCTCGATTACCAACGCAGTGCTGTTGTGGGGACGCGCGCCTTCGAGGGCGATCCGGAGCGCGCCGCCGTGTTGGCCGGCGCCTTTATCAAGGGCATGAACGACGCCGGCATGGCGGCTACCGGCAAGCATTTTCCGGGGCACGGTTGGGCCGAGGCGGACTCGCACGTCGCTATCCCCACCGACGAGCGCAGCCTGGAAACCCTTCGCGCCAACGACCTCATTCCTTTCGCGCGCCTGAGCCAGCAGTTGGCTGCCGTGATGCCTGCTCACGTCATCTATCCGCAAATCGACTCGCAACCTGCCGGCTTCTCCCGTCGTTGGCTGCAGGACATTCTGCGCGGTGAGCTGGGTTTCGATGGCGTGATCTTCAGCGACGACCTGTCGATGGCCGGTGCCCATGTGGTAGGGGATGCAGCCAGCCGTATCGAGGCCGCGCTGACGGCCGGTTGCGACATGGGCCTGGTGTGCAACGACCGCGCCGCCGCCGAGCTGGCCCTGAGCGCTGCACAGCGCATGAAGGTCATCCCGCACGAGCGCATTGCGCGCATGCGTGGTCAGGGGCTGGCAACCACCGAGTATCGTCAGCACCCACGCTGGCTGGCGGCTTTGAGCGCCCTGCGTGAAGCCCAGTTGATCGAATAGAGGGGCCGACAGTGCAGGCGTGGGGATCACCCCCGCGCCTGTCTACCGCCGTTTCATCACTCTCCGTGGGCGCTCAGCTCCAGTAAGCCTTCGGCGTTCAGCGCCACGCGGTACTGGTCATAGCTGGCGAGGGAAGGGTGCGGGGTTTCAATCGCGTGCTTGTGCGTGGCGGTGATGACCATGACCTTGGCGCCCGCCGCTTCTGCCGCCGCAATACCTGCCGGCGCATCTTCGAACACCAAACAATCCTGCGGCCTGACGCCGAGCTTCTTTGCAGCCAGTTGAAAGCAGTCCGGTGCCGGTTTGCCGTGCTCGACGTCTTCGGCGGCGACCATGACTTTTGGCAACGGCAAGCCTGCCGCCTGAATCCGTCGCTCGGCCAGCAGCCGTGGCGCGGAGGTCACCACGGCCCAGCGGTCGTCAGGCAGGGCGGCGAGAAACTGCGCTGCGCCGTCAATGGAAATCACCCCCTGGACATCATCGGTCTCCATCTGAGCGAGCAGTTCTGCCTCGCGTACCGGGTCGACACCCGGCAGGTTCAGGCGCCGCAGGGTGTCGACGCAGCGCACGCCATGAATCGTCGACAACAGTTTCTCGACATCCAGCCCCTTGCTCAGCGCCCATTGTGTCCAGACGCGTTCGGCGGCGGCGATGGAGTTGGTCAGCGTGCCGTCCATGTCGAAGAGAAAGGCGGCGAAGGTGTGCTGCGCAGGCATTGAGGTGGCTCCCTGAGTGGTCGGTTTGCCCGCGATCCTAGCACGCAGGTGAAGTGCGTCGGCCAGGCGGTCATGGCGCGCCTATCCTTGAAGACTGTCAGTCGAGCTCGGGAGTGACATTCATCGGCTGAGGACCCACTCATGCACATCCGCGATCTGCTCGAACAACTCTTGCGCGCCAGTCAGGGGCGGATGTACCTGGCCAGCGTTCTGCTGGTGGATGACCAGCAGGACGCCGAGCGCAATTAGCAGGAGGAGTTGGCGACGGCGCTCAACATCGACCCGGATCTGCCGGTCCATGTTGAGCAGCAGGCCAAGGGTGAGGCTTGAACGGGCGCCCCCTCAATAACGGCGCCAGTGACCAGGACTCCACAGCCAGGCGTTACCGGCCCAGCGGTAATGCCCCGGCACCCACTGAGCACCCGGCGCCGGCATGACCGGGACCACTTCAACCGGAGGCGGTGGACGACGAGGGTGCACAGG
>CAURWS010000715.1:0-2730 GCA_963528485.1 uncultured Pseudomonas sp.
TGGCTGGGCATCAGCGCCTTTGCCGTACTGGCGATCATGTTGAGTTTGCTGGTGTTCATCGGCGAATCCGCCCGTGACGCATTCGACCCGAGGAAATGAGATGAATCAGGACAATCTGATCGAAATCCGCAACCTGTCGGTCGAGTTCGTCACCGGCCAGAAAACCCAGCGCGTGGTCGAAGGCATCAGCTTTGACATTCGCAAGGGCGAAACCCTGGCGCTTGTAGGGGAAAGCGGATCGGGCAAGTCAGTCACCGCCCATTCGATCCTGCGACTGTTGCCCTACCCGCTGGCGCAGCACCCCACAGGCACCATTCAGTACGCCGGCAACGAGTTGCTGACGGTGAGTGAAAAACGCATGCGCGCCATTCGTGGCAACCGTATTGCGATGATCTTCCAGGAGCCGATGACCTCGCTGAACCCCCTGCAGTCGATCGAAAAACAGATCAACGAAGTGCTCGGCCTGCACAAGGGCCTGACCGGCAAGGCGGCCACACGGCGCACGCTGGAGTTGCTGGAGCTGGTGGGCATCCCCGAGCCGCTCAAACGCCTCAAGGCCCTGCCCCACGAGCTCTCAGGCGGCCAGCGTCAGCGCGTGATGATCGCCATGGCCCTGGCCAACGAGCCCGAACTGCTGATCGCTGACGAGCCGACCACCGCGCTGGACGTCACCGTACAGCTGAAAATTCTCAAACTGCTCAAGGAATTGCAGGCCCGTCTGGGCATGGCGTTGTTACTGATCAGTCACGATTTGAACGTCGTTCGACAAATTGCCAACCGAGTATGTGTCATGCAGCGCGGTTGCATCGTCGAACAGGCATCGTGCGAAGAACTGTTCCGCGCACCGCAGCATCCGTACACCCGCGAATTGCTCGGCGCCGAGCCCAAAGGCGGCCCGGCGGACAACGTTCCGGGCGTGCCGATGCTGGAAGTCGAGGACCTCAAGGTCTGGTTTCCGATCAAGAAAGGCGTGTTCAAACGCACCGTCGATCACGTCAAGGCCGTGGACGGCATCCACTTCAGTCTGCCCAAGGGCCAGACGCTGGGGATCGTCGGCGAAAGCGGCTCGGGCAAATCGACGTTGGGCCTGGCGATTCTGAGGTTGATTCGTAGCGAAGGCGAGATACGCTTTCAGGGCGATTCACTGGCCTGCCTCAAGCAGGATCAGGTGCGGCCGCTGCGGCGGCAGATGCAAGTGGTGTTTCAGGACCCGTTTGGCAGCCTGAGCCCGCGCATGTCGGTGTGTGACATCGTGGGTGAAGGCCTGCGCATTCACAGGATCGGCACGCCCGTGGAGCAGGAAGCGGCGGTAATCGCGGCGCTCGAGGAAGTGGGTCTGGACCCGGAAACCCGGCACCGCTACCCTCACGAGTTTTCCGGCGGGCAGCGGCAAAGGATCGCCATCGCACGGGCATTAGTGTTAAAACCGGCGCTGATTTTGCTGGACGAGCCGACTTCGGCCCTCGACCGGACCGTTCAGCGCCAAGTGGTGGAGCTTTTGCGCTCCCTGCAAGCGAAGTACAACCTGACGTATTTGTTTATCAGCCATGACCTGGCGGTAGTCAAAGCGCTGAGCCACCAACTGATGGTGGTCAAGCAAGGCCAAGTGGTCGAACAGGGTGCGGCCGAAGATATCTTCGCCGCACCGCAACATCCTTATACACAGCAGTTGCTGGAGGCCGCCTTTCTGGCACCAGCAACTGTCGATTAACCTGAAGAGGAACAAACCATGGGTTTTCTCGCCGGTAAGCGCGTCCTGATCGTCGGTGTCGCCAGCAAACTGTCCATCGCATCCGGTATCGCTGCCGCCATGCACCGTGAAGGCGCTGAACTTGCCTTCACCTACCAGAACGAAAAACTCAAGGGTCGCGTCGAAGAATTCGCCGCTGGCTGGGGTTCGAACGCCGACCTGTGCTTCCCTTGCGACGTGGCCAGCGACGAAGAAATCGCCAAGGTCTTCGAAGAGCTGAGCAAGAAGTGGGACGGCCTGGACTGCATCGTGCACTCCGTGGGCTTCGCACCGGGCGACCAACTGGACGGCGACTTCACCCAAGCCACCACCCGTGACGGTTTCCGCATCGCGCACGACATCAGCGCCTACAGCTTCGTGGCCCTGGCCAAAGCCGGTCGCGAACTGATGAAAGGCCGCAACGGCAGCCTGCTGACCCTGTCGTACCTGGGCGCCGAGCGCACCATGCCTAACTACAACGTAATGGGCATGGCCAAGGCCAGCCTGGAAGCCGGTGTTCGTTACCTGGCACGCAGCCTGGGCCCGGATGGCACCCGCGTCAACGCGGTATCGGCAGGTCCGATCCGTACGCTGGCGGCTTCGGGCATCAAGAACTTCCGCAAGATGCTGGATGCCAACGAAGCGCAAACCCCTCTGCGTCGCAACGTGACCATCGACGAAGTCGGCAACGCCGGCGCGTTCCTGTGCTCGGACCTGGCATCGGGTGTGAGCGGTGAGATCATGTACGTTGACGGTGGTTTCAACACCACTGCGATGGGTGATCTGGAAGGCTGATGTTTTAAGCTTTTCGCGATGACTGAGAAGCCCGGGTTCTTTTGAATCGGGGCTTTTTTTGTTTTTGGGGTTGGCGCTCGGGGTGGGGTGTATATCCGTTGGCTCTGGGGGCGCTGGGGGGTTCTGCCTAACGGCAGAAGCGTTTCGCCTCCGGCGAGTTACTTGGAAAAGCACCCCAAGTAACCAAGGGTGCTTGCTCCTGGCTT
>CAURWS010000716.1:0-2721 GCA_963528485.1 uncultured Pseudomonas sp.
GGCGTACGTTGGGGTCGAATGTGATCAGGCGCTTGCCGCTTTCCCGTTGCACCAGCGCCAGCAAGGTATCGGCCACAGGCTGCACCACCAGCGAGAACGAGCCCACATGCAGGCCGCGCACGCTGGCGTCCAGCGTCGGCAGGTGATCGGCGGTCAGCAAGCGGTCAGCGCAGCCTTCACCACGGAAGCTGTATTGCGGCGAGCCATCAGCGCCCACCGCGACCATCGACAGGGTGGTGGGAGCGTCGAAATGAATCAGAAAATCATCCCGCACGCCTTCTGCTTCCAGCACCGCCGCCAGGCGTTTGCCGAGGTAATCGGTAGAAACTCCAGCAAAGAAACCGGCGTCCACACCCAGCCTGCGCAAGCCCACGGCGACGTTGAACGGCGAGCCACCGGCAATGGCCTGATAGCCGATTTTGTTGAGTTGTGCGCTGTCCGGCTGACTGAAAAAGTCGAACAGTGCTTCGCCACAGACCAAGTACATAAATGCTCCGTTAAAGGCCGCTTTCAAGCGTTAGAGGCCCTGCAATCGATTGCGATAGTGCTGGTAAACCGTTTGATACGCGGCCACATGCTCAGGCACCGGACGGGTTTCGCTCTGCGGGTCCAGGCTCACGCAACGCTCGCTCAGGGCCTGCAGCGACTCGGCGTTACCGGTCGAATGCGAGTGACACCAGGCCGCCTGAATCGCTGCGCCCAGGGCCGCCGCTTCGGTGCCGGTGGTGCAGATCACCGGTGTGTCCATGATGTCGGCAACGATCTGCCGCCAGATCGCGCTTTTCGCGCCGCCGCCGATCAGGCGGATGTTGGCGCTCTTGATCCCGCTGTCGCGCAACAGATCCAGCCCGTAACGCAGGCCGAAGGTGGTGCCCTCGACCACGGCGCGGCACACGTTGGCCTGATTCAGGTTGGTGCTGTCCAGCCCCAGAATGCTGCCCGTGGCGTGGGGCAGGGCAGGCACTCGTTCGCCATTGAGGAAGGGCAGCATCAACACGCCCTGTGCGCCGATGGGGGACGACGCGATGGCTGCGTTGAACGCACCGATGTCCAGTGCAAACAGCTCGCGAATGGCGCTGGTGGCGTTGGTCAGGTTCATGGTGCAGATCAGCGGCAGCCAGCCGCCGGACGACGAACAGAAGGTCGCCACCGAAGGCTGCGCGCTGACGTTACCCTCGTCGGCGAAGGCGTAAACCGTGCCCGACGAGCCCAGGCTCATGGTGATCGAACCCGGCGCAATGTTGCCGGTGCCGATGGCGCCCATCATGTTGTCGCCGCCGCCGCTGGAAACGATGGCGTCAGGGTTGATGCCCAGGCGCTCGGCAATGGCGGGGAGAATCCTGCCCACCGACTCATGGGCTTCGAGCAGTTCGGGCAAGGCCTTGACCAACCGGCCCGAGGGGTCGATGTGGTTGAGAATGTCGACGTCCCATTCACGGGTCCGCACGTTGAAATAGCCGGTGCCGGAAGAGTCGCCGAATTCGCTGCAGCAGCGCCCGGTCAGCCAGTAATTGAGGTAGTCGTGGGGCAGCAGGATCTTGTCGATCCGCGCGAACAGTTCTGGGAACTGCTCCTGGGTCCAGAGCAGTTTGGAGACCGTATAACCCGGCGCGATGGCGATGCCCAGACGCTCCAGCGAGCCCGCCTCGCCGCCCAGGTAGTGCAGCAGGCGATCGTTCTCGGGCGCTGATTCGGTGTCGCACCAGAGTTTGGCAGGGCGCAGCACATGGCCCAGCTCGTCGATCATCACCAGCCCGTGTTGCTGGCCGGACACGCCGATGCCGTGAATCTCGGCACCGGAAATCCCCGCCTGCGCCAGCGCTGCCGCCGTCGCCTGCTCGAAGGCCGTGAGCCATTCCTGCACATCCTGCTCGCGACGCCCGTTGGCGCCGCTGATCATGTGATGCGCGCCTGAGCCTTCGCCCAGAACCTTGCCGCTGACGGCGTCCAGGACAATCGCCTTGGTGCCTTGGGTGCCGCAATCGATGCCGAGAAACATGTTCACCTCGTGACCTCTGAAGTTCAGACGGTTTTTGCCAACAGGTTTTCCAGGGTTTTGCTGACGCCCAGTTGCTTGAGGCTGTTCAGGTTGTGTTCGAACGAAGCGACGAACTCGGCGGATTTCGGGATCGCCGCGCCGAAGATTTCCTCGACCTCCAGCAGGCGTTGGGTCACCAGCACGTCATCGGCCACCAGCGCCTTGCAGAAGTCGGCGCGCGGATCGACGACCTTGTACTCGACGCCGTTCTCGCCCTTGAAATCGCCGTTGCGGTTACCTTGCAGGTACAGCGCCCAGGCCGCGACCACCAGGGACGCGCGGTCCATGTTGCCACTGTCGACGATCAGGCGATTGATGGTCGGCACGGTGAATTTGGGGAATTTCGACGAGCCGTCCGAGCACACGCGCTCCAGCTGGTCGGCGATGGCCTGATTGGAGAAGCGGTCGATCAGCGTCTGCTTGTAGTCAGTCAGATCGATGCCTGGCACCGGCGCCAGTTGCGGCGTCACGTCCAGGTCCATGTATGTACGGATGTAATCGACGAACAGCGGGTCGTTCATGGTTTCGTGAACGAAGCGGTAGCCCTTCAGCGCGCCCAGGTAAGTCAGGGCCAGGTGGCTGCCGTTGAGCAGCTTGATCTTCATTTCTTCATAGGGCGTTACGTCGTCAGTGAACTGCACGCCGACCTTTTCCCACGCCGGGCGGCCGTTGACGAACTTGTC
>CAURWS010000717.1:0-2693 GCA_963528485.1 uncultured Pseudomonas sp.
GGGTGGTGGTGCTCAGTGGCGCAGGCAAGCATTTCTCTTCGGGCATCGACCTGATGCTGCTGGCGTCGGTGGCCAACGAGCTGGGCAAGGACGTGGGTCGCAATGCGCGCCTGCTGCGGCGTAAGATCCTGCACATGCAGGAGTCGTTCAGTGTCGTCGACCGTTGCAGCAAGCCGGTGCTGGCCGCTGTACAGGGCTACTGCATCGGCGGCGCCATCGACCTGATCAGCGCCTGCGACATGCGCTATGCGGCCGAGGACGCGCTGTTCTCGATTCGCGAAATCGACATGGGCATGGCCGCCGACGTCGGCACCCTGCAGCGCCTGCCGCGTCTGATCGGCGACGGCATGATGCGCGAAATGGCCTACACCGGGCGCAACGTCAAGGCCGACGAAGCGCTGCGCATCGGCCTGGTCAACCGCACGTTCACCGACCTTGAGCAACTGCTGGAAGGTGTGTTCGCCATCGCCCGGGAAATCGCCAGCAAATCGCCGATTGCCATCAGCGGCAGCAAGCGCATGATCGGTTACATGCGCGATCACAGCGTCGATGACGGCCTCGAATACGTTGCCACGTGGAACGCTGCCATGTTGCAATCGGCGGACCTGAAACTGGCCATGGTCGCCCACATGGGCAAGCAAAAGCCGGTTTTCGACAATTGACCGTGAGATTGAACAGGCAAGCGCTTGTCGTCGCTGGCCCCTGAAACCGGGGGCAGGGCGGCGCGGGCCGCTCACCAGAGGAGTGCTTTCATGACGCGCCCCAGGCGTTGGACCACCGCCGTGCTCGACCCCCAGAACGCCGGCGGGCTGGCCGTGGTTCACAGTGATCAGGGATTTCTGCTGGACGACAACGGTGCGATGTTTCCCCGCGAATGGCTCAAGCGCCAGGAACTGCCGCTGATCAGCGAGCACGGCATCGGCCATTTCGATGGTGAGCCGGTTTACGTGTACGTGCTCAAGCACCCGGTGGAGCTGCAAGGCACCCGCTGGCAGACCCTGCGCCAGTTCATGCTGGGCGACGACGCCGACGTGTTTCACGTGCTCGGTTATGCCGCGCAAATCAGCACTTGGGCGCGGGAGCATCGCTTCTGTGGCAACTGTGGGCAGCCTAATCAGCAGATCCCCGGCGAGCGGGCGATGCACTGCAAGGACTGCGACCTGCGGGCTTATCCGCGTATCTCGCCGAGCATGATCGTGCTGATCACCCGGGGTGACGAAGTGCTGCTGGCGCGATCGCCACGTTTCGTCACGGGCGTCTACAGCACCCTGGCCGGTTTTGCCGAACCGGGGGAGTCGGCCGAAGACTGCGTGCGCCGTGAGGTGATGGAGGAGGTCCAGATCAAGGTCAAGAACATCGAGTACAAGGGCAGCCAGTGCTGGCCGTTCCCGCATTCGATGATGCTGGGCTTTCACGCCGAATACGCCAGCGGCGAGATCGTCCCGCAAGCCGACGAGATCGAAGACGCGCAGTGGTTCAGCATTCACGAAATGCCGCCGTTGCCGGCCAGTCGTTCCATTGCGCGCTATCTGATCGACCTGTATCTGGCCAAGCGTCTGGGGTTAGTGGAACCAGTGTTGCCAGGCCAAGCGGACGGTTAAGCCCAACACCACGGTGATGAAAACAGGGCGGATGAATTTGGCACCGCCCTGGATCGCCGTTCTGGCCCCCAGAAACGCGCCGACCATCAGGGCCGAGCCCATGGTCAGGCCAATCGCCCAGTCCACCGTGCCATTGATCGCGAACACCGTCAGCGCCGCCGCGTTGCTGACGAAGTTCATGCTGCGCGCCACGCCGCTGGCCTTCACCAGGTCCACCGGGTACATCAGCAGCGTGCTGACGGTCCAGAAGGCCCCTGTGCCGGGCCCGGCCACGCCATCGTAGAAACCCAACCCGAACCCTTGGGGCAACTGCCATTTGGTCTTGATCGGCGCGTTGCTGTCCAGTGGCGCCTTTGGCGTACCGCCGAACAACAGATACAGGCCACAGCCGAAGACGATCACCGGGAGCATCTGGTTCAGCAGCTCGGCGGGCAGGTAATGGGCGACCACAGCGCCAATCAGGGCGCCGGCGAAGGTGCCGATCACGGCGCGGGTCCACTGCCGCGGGTGGAACAGCTTGCGGCGGTAGAAGGTGAAGCTTGCGGTGGCCGAGCCGAAGGTCGAGCTGAGCTTGTTGGTGCCCAGCACCAGATGCGGCGGCAGGCCGGCGGTGAGCAGAGCAGGGGTGGTCAACAGACCTCCGCCACCGGCAATGGCATCAATGAAACCGGCCACGAAAGCGACAAGGGCAAGCACCACCAGGGTGGTGGCATCAACGGTGAGTTCGAACGGCATGGACGAGGCTTACTTGGCAGGAAAGGCAGAGTGGCTGCCTGGAAGCGCGGCATTCTACCTGTAAGCCAAGCTGTTTGGCGCGGGTTTGCTTTCGATTCTCCCGGGCGTACTCAACAAACTCAATCGCGCCACGATCGGCTTCTGGCCGAACTCCAACGGCCTGCCGGCCAGAAGCGACGGTGGTGTTTTCAAATATCGGAAACCCTTACCCAACGCATCTCCTTGGCCGCCACGCGAATCGCCGTGGCCAAGCGCTCCACCTCCAGCGCCTCGGCAAAATCCGGGCCTTCGTTGCCCTGGCCGGTCAGTGCTTGAATCAGGGCATGCACTTCCAGAGTCTTGAGCTCGTTGTAGCCC
>CAURWS010000718.1:0-2691 GCA_963528485.1 uncultured Pseudomonas sp.
GACCTGCTCACCGCCGCCGAGCACGCCAGCCAGTACGCCGGCTCCCTGGCGCGTATCGCCAGCAGCGGCTTTGAAGCCATGTCGGTGGAGGACAACCCGCGCACCACTCAGCAACTGGCCCACACCATCAATCGCGGCGATCGGCTGGAACGCAACCTGCGCCAGCAGATCCAGAAGGAACGTCGTGCGCTGGAGGCCGGGCAAGCCATCCTTGCCAGCATCGGCAGTACAGCGCCCTTCATCGGCCTGTTCGGTACGGTCTGGGGGATCATGGAAGCGCTGCAGAGCATTGGTGCCAGCGGCTCGGCGAGCCTTGAAACCGTCGCCGGCCCCATCGGTCATGCCCTGATAGCCACTGCAGTCGGGATCGCGGCCGCCGTACCCGCCGTACTGATATACAACTTCTTCCTGCGTCGCCTCAAAGCCGCCGTCGCCGACATGGACGACTTCGCCCATGACTTCGACGCCTTGGCCCAACGCAGCGCCTTTGCGGTCAGCCGCCAGCCGATTGCGCAAAAGAATGGCCACGCCGTTCGGGAGGCGAGCTGATGTCGTTCTCCACCCAAGACAGCGATGAAGTGCTCAGCGAAATGAACGTCACGCCGCTGGTGGACGTGATGCTCGTGCTGCTGGTGGTGTTCATTGTCACCGCACCGCTGATGACCAACGCGATCAAGGTCAACCTGCCGAAAACCGATGCCGTCGCGCCCGCCGAGAAAAAGGACCCGGTGGTCGTCAGCGTCGATCAGGACGGCAAGTTTTATCTGGCCAAATCCGAGATCGCTCCCGAGTCACTGGAAATCAGCCTCAAGGACGTCAAGGCCAAAGACCCCGAGGTGCGCGTGCAGTTGCAGGCCGACACCAGCGTCAATTACGGCCAGGTAGCCAAGGCAATGGCGTCGATCGAACGCTCCGGGATTACCAAAATTTCGGTGATGACCTCCAAATGATGCACGGATGAACCGGCGCTGCGCCTGACGCAGCTCCGAACACCCTACTCCCGATGTAACGGCCGTCCGTGGCTCTGGCCATGGAGGGGAGCGGCTTGCTTGAAAAACGGATTTCCCGACCGCCACAACCGCGTCGGAGCAACGAGGGCTCACAAGGCCATTTCAATAACATCTGGAATAAGTCGGAAATTACCATGCTGATGAGTTTTCCCGGTTTTACCCTCAAACCTCTGGTTCTGGCCGTACAACGGCATCCACGCGCGCTGATCTGCGCCCTGGCCGTGGGCATGAGCCCGGCCTACGCCGCCGAGAGCACCGATAGCAGTGCCGAGGCCAGCGAAGCCGCTGCGGCAGCAGTGCCGGCCACCACGCAATTGACGCGTGTGGAGGTGACCGGCTCGGCCGTTCGCCGGGCCGACGCCGAAACCGCTGTGCCGGTGACGATCCTGCGGGCTGACGAGCTGAAAAAACAGGGGGTGACCACCACCGAACAGATGGTTCAGCGCATCACCGGCAGCCAGTCGATGTACAACAGTTCCGGTTCCGTCGGCGCCTCCACGGGCGGTGCTTCCTATGCCGATATGCGCGGTATCGGCGCCAACAAGACCCTAGTACTGCTCAACGGTCGTCGGCTGGCCAATAATGCCTTGTCCGGTGTTGGCACGCCCAACGGCAGCGCCATCGATCTGAACATGATTCCGTTCGCCGCTATCGACCGAATCGAGGTCCTGCGCGACGGCGCTTCGGCGTTGTATGGCACCGATGCCATAGGCGGTGTGATCAACTTCATCACCAAGAAATCCATGACCGATGGCACCTTGAGCCTGGGCGGCGACACGCCGACTGCCAGCGGCGGCGGCGCCAGCAAGGACATGAGCGCCAGCTGGGGCTTCGGCGACCTGGACCAGGACCGCTTCAACGTCATGGGCGTGTTCAATTACAACAAACAACAAAACCTGGACGCCAACGACCGCTCCTTCGCCAAGGACTACGTGCCCGGACGCGGTCTCAACCAGACTTCCGGCACCGCATTCCCCGGTAACTATTATCAGGGCAACAACGCCGCCAATCCCCTCGGCCCGAACTGCTCCGGACCAAGCCTGGTGGGAGTGGACGGTCTGTGTCGTTTCAGCACCCGCGAATACATCGACCTGATGCCTCAGACCGAAAAAACCTCATTCTTCGGGCGCGCCACCGGCAAGCTGGCCGAAGATCACAATGTCAGCCTCGAATACTTCTGGGCCCGCAACAACAACGCCACCAGCATCGGCCCTGCACCGCTGACCGGCCTGAGCGTCGACCCGTCCTCGCCGTACTATCCGGGCAACGGCATCACCCCGGGCCCGAGCAACTTCGACCTTGATCCGACTCAACCGGTGGACACGGCCTGGCGCGAGACCGCAGCAGGTCCGCGCGGCAGCAAAGATGAGAACACCAGCCAGCGCTTGCTGTTGACCTTCGACGGTACGGTTGGTGGCTGGGATTACAACGTGGGTGCGTCGTACAACCAGAACAAGGTCCTGTCCTCCGTCACCTCAGGCTACGTCAGCGACGCAGCACTCCGATCCGGCCTTGCCAGCGGCCTGCTCAACCCGTTCGGCCCGCAATCGGCCGCCGGTCAGCAGTACATCGAGAACGCCGCTTACCACGGTCAATACTCCAGCGCAGTGGGCCGTGTCTACGGTTTCGACGGCAAGGTCAGCCGCGAGATCGGCGACTGGTTCGGCGCAGGCCCGGCCGG
>CAURWS010000719.1:0-2690 GCA_963528485.1 uncultured Pseudomonas sp.
GTCTTCTTGAAGGCCGGCAAACCCAGTGCATAGCGTTCGGCGACGTTGCGCAGTTCCCGCACGTTGCCTGGCCAGTCGTGGCTCATCAGTGCCGACATTGTCTGTGCGTCCAGCTGTGGCGGCTCGCGATCGAAACGCAGGGACGACAACTGCAGGAAGTGCTCGAACAGTTGCAGGATGTCTTCGCGACGCTCGCGCAACGGCGGCAGCTCAAGGGTCACGACGTTAAGGCGGTAATAGAGGTCGCTGCGAAACTGATTGGCGCGGCTCAGGTCGTTGAGGTCCGACTTGGTCGCCGCGATCACCCGGCAATCCACCGCCACGCTCTGGTTCGAGCCCAGCCGCTCCAGCGTGCGCTCCTGCAACACCCGCAGCAGTTTGATCTGCAGGTTGATCGGCATGCTTTCCACTTCATCGAGAAACAGCGTGCCGTTGTGGGCGTGCTCGATCTTGCCGATGCGTCGCTTGCCTGCGCCGGTAAAGGCGTTGGCTTCGTGGCCGAAGATCTCGCTTTCGAACAGGTTCTCCGGCAGTCCGCCGCAGTTCAGCGCGACGAACTGATTGGCGTGGCGACGGCTGAAGTCGTGCAGGCAGCGGGCAACCAGTTCCTTGCCGGTGCCGGTTTCGCCTTCGATCAGCACGTTGGCCGAGGTGTCGGCGACGTTGGCGATCAGTGCGCGCAGGTTCTGCATGGCCGCCGAGCGCCCGATGATCTTGCCTTCCAGCGAATCGCGCTCGGCCAATTGCCGGCGCAGCGACCAGACTTCCCGCGCCAGCCCGCGTTGCTCCAGGGCGCGTCGCGCGACGTCCACCAGACGCTCGGGGGAGAAGGGCTTTTCCATGAAGTCGTAGGCGCCGTCGCGCATGGCACCCACGGCCATCGACACATCGCCGTGGCCGGTGATCAGCACCACCGGCAGCGTGCGGTCGCGCTCCTTCAGGCGCTTGAGCAATTCCAGGCCATCGATGCCTGGCAGGCGAATGTCGCTGATGACGATGCCGGCGAAATTGTCGCCCACCCTCGCCAGCGCTTCCTCGGCACTGCCCACCCCTTGGCTGTGAATGTCCTCTAGCGCCAGCGCCTGCTGGCAGCCGAGCAGGACGTGCGGGTCATCTTCGACGATGAGGACGGTCAGTTCAGTGTTCATGATTTTGCTCATCCAGCAAACGGACCTGTGGGAGCGAGCTTGCTCGCGAAAGGGCCGGTACGTTTAACGCATCTGTGCCGGTCTGTATCCACGCATTCGCGAGCAAGCTCGCTCCCACAGGAGCACCTTCATCTTGAAAATTCATACATTCGTTCCAGCGGTCACCAACGGCAACACCAACACAAACATCGTGCCGCCTTCGGCCGGGTCTTCGGCGTTCAAACTGCCGCCGGCGGCGGCTGCGAGGCTGGCGGACAGGGTCAAGCCCAATCCCAGCCCTTGCTCCCCCGGCTTGGTGGTGAAAAACGGTTCGAACAAATGCTTGCGCGCTTCGGCGTCGATGCCGTGACCGTTGTCGCGTACGCGCAGGCGGTAGCGGCCTTCGAAGACATCGCCCTGCAGCCACAGCACCGGCAGCGGCTGCGCCTGCATGGCATCCAGCGCGTTGCCGATCAGGTTGACCAGAATCTGCTCCAGACGGGTCTGGTCGATCGCAAGCTCAACGTCATCGAAGACCTGATGCAACTCCAGCGCGCTGTTCTCCAGACGTCCGGCCAGCAACTGCAACGCGGCATCCACGGCTTTGTTCAGCGAAGCCTGGCCCTTGTCTTCGCCACGTCGGGCAAAGGCGCGCAGGCTGGCGGTGATGCGGCCCATGCGGTCGACCAGATCGTTGATCGTGCGCAGGTTGGTGCTGGCGGTGTCCAGCGCGCCACGCTCGATGAAGCGCACGGTATTGCCGGACAGCGTGCGCAATGCCGCGAGTGGCTGATTGAGTTCGTGGGCGATGCTGGTGGACATCTGCCCGATGGCCGCGAGTTTACCGGCCTGAACCAGCTCGTCCTGGGCCTGACGCAGCGTCTGCTCGGCCTGACGCCGCTCGCGAATCTGCCCCTTAAGGCGTTCGTTGCTGGCGCGCAGGTCGGCGGTGCGTTCGGTAATCCGACGTTCGAGTTCGTTGTTGGCCGCTTCCAGCGCTTCGCGGGCGGCCAGACGGGTGGAAATCACCTTGCGCCGCTCGTTCCAGGCGATCAGCAGGAACATTGCCAGCGCACAGGCCACGGCCACCAGCATCCCTTGATTGGCCGCTTCACGACGCAAGTCTTCAAGCGGCGTGAGCAGGGTCAGGTGCCAGGGCGTGTCGGCCAGATCGCGGGTTTGCGCGAGGTAGCTGACGACGGTGTGGTCGTGATCGACGCTGCTGTTGGCGGGGAAAGTCAGCTTCTCGACCCCCTCGGCGATCAGCTCGCGCTCCAGCGGCACCAGCTCGTTGAGCGGCCACCAGTAATATTGCAGGCTGCGGGCCAGGCGCTCTTTGACCTGCGGGGTCAGCGGGCGCACCGATTTCAGGCGTCGCGCCGGGTCGCTGGACAGAATGATGATGCCGTTTTCGTCGCTGACGAAGGCTTCCAGCCGCGCCCGCTGCCAGCGCTCTTCCAGCGCTTCGAGGCGCACCTTGATCACGGCAACGCCGATGATCTTGCCTTTCTCTTCCAGCCCGTGGGCCAGGTAATAACCGGGCTCGCCGGTGGTGCTGCCGAT
>CAURWS010000720.1:0-2687 GCA_963528485.1 uncultured Pseudomonas sp.
TCGTCATCCGGGTGGTATTGCACCAGGCACTTGATGATTTGCTCTTTCGGCCAGGCCACCAGATTGCTGCCCACCGAACGGCCATGCTCGAAGGCCAGTGGACGCGAGCCCTGCACTTCCACGGGGCGTGCGATCCACCAGTCACGACCGGTGGCGGCGTTCAGCGCGTCCTGACCGAAACGCTGGTCGGCCAGCAACCCGACGTCGGCCTGAATGCCGCGTTTTGCGAGGTCCGCCTCGACGCGCTCCACCGCCTGAATGAACAGTTGCTTGAGCTGACCGATGCAGCTCAGGTCGCGCCCGGCCTTCTGCGCCAGCTCGACCAGTTGCCCGCGATGATCGAAGGCAAAAATGAACAGCTGCTTCCATTCCTTGCGCGGCACGCTGACCTGATGCAGACGCTGCAGCACGACGTCCTGATCCGGCCGGGTGATCGGCACCGGGCTGCTGAACAGGTAATCCAGCTCGGCCAGCGTCGGCATCGCCGGGGCGCACGCGTGACGGGACACCACCAGCCCGCCGCAGGCATTGGCCAGCTGGCAGCAGCGCTCGTCGCTTTCGTCGTTGAGCCAGCCCTTCAGGAAGCCCGACATGAAGGCATCGCCTGCGCCCAGCACGTTGAGCACTTCGACGCGCACACCGGGGTAGATCGCGCCGTCTTCCAGGCGCGAAGGGATCGCGCCATGAATCACTGTGCAACCCTGCGGGCCAAGCTTGACCACCAGCGTCGCAGCGGTCAGCTCGCGCACGGTGCGCAAGGCGCTGAGCAGGTCGGTCGAGCCGCCTGCGATGAGGAATTCTTCTTCGGTGCCGACGATCAGGTCGAAGCGCGGCAGGATGCTTTGTACGTGCTGGCTGACGTTCTGATTGGCGACGAAGCGGGTCTCGCCGTCGGCCTTGCCGGTCAGGCCCCAGAGCACCGGGCGGTAGTCGATGTCGAGCACGCGTTTGACGTTGTGCTTCTCGGCGTAGTCCAGCGCCTGACTGCTGGCCTTGAACACCTGATCGGTGGAGAAATGCGTGCCGGTGATCAGCAGCGCCTTGCTGGAGGCGATCTGCGCCTCAGAGATGTCTTCGGCGCTCAGCGCCATGTCGGCGCAGTTCTCGCGGTAGAACACCAACGGGAAGGTTTCGCGATCCTTGATGCCCAGCACCACCATGGCGGTGAGGCGCTCGGCATCGACCTTGATGCCGCTGACGTCACAGCCTTCGCGGGCCAGGGATTCAACGAGGAAACGCCCGCCATGGTCGTTGCCCACTCGGGTCAGCATGGCGGATTTCACGCCCAGGCGCGCCGTGCCGAAAGCGATGTTGGCGGATGACCCACCCAGATACTTGGCGAAACTGCTGACGTCTTCGAGCCGCGCGCCGACCTGCTGCGCGTAGAGATCGACGCCCAGGCGTCCGAGACACACGACGTCCAAGGGACGTCCACTGGCAAAACGAGTCTGGCCCATATTGGCTCCTGTTATTTTTATCAGCCTGCGCCGCACAGCGCGTGCACGAAACGCCCTTTGTGGATGCAGACTAGAACGCTCCGGCCTCACGATCAACGATTTTTTCTAATTTATTTTCATGTGGAACTTTTTTTCTATTTTCGCAAATGCGGGTTGGTCGTGCTAAACAGGCAGGATATAAATGTGAAGCCCTGTAAACTGCGGGCCATAAGAAAAGCTTGAGGAATTCGACCGTATGTCCAGCACCGATCAGCCATCCCTGCCCGAGACCGACGACACCCCCGCGTCGCCCATCCCCGCACCGGACACGGCTGACGCCCTGCTCAAGCTGATCACCGCCGAATACGAAAGCCTGCCGCGCCAGCTCAAGCGCATCGCCAGCTATATGAGCCAGCAGAGCGACCGGATCATGGTCGACCGCATCAGCGACATTGCCCGCGAATGCGAGGTGCACCCGTCGGCGATCGTGCGTTTCTCCCAGCGTTTCGGGTTCAGTGGCTTCAGCGAAATGCAGGCGCTGTTCCGCGAGGCCTACACCCACAAAACCACGCCGGTGCAGAACTACCAGCAACGCATCCGCAGCATGATCGCCAACAAGTCGCAGAAGGCCAGCGGCGGCGACCTGGCCCGCGAGTGCGTGAACGCCACGCTGTCTGGCCTTGAGCGGTTGGCGCTGGAACTGGATGACGAGGCTTTCGAGAAGGCCGTGGATCTGGTGGTCAACGCCGACAACATCTATGTGGTGGGGGTGCGGCGTTCTTTCGCGGTGGCGGATTATCTGGTCTACAACCTGCAACACACCAACAAGCGCATTCACCTGATTTCGGGGCTGGGCGGCAGTTATCGCGAGCAAATGCGCAGCGTGCGGGCCAATGATCTGGTGATTGCGATCAGTTTCACGCCGTACGGCAAGGAGACTCAGCATTGTTTGCGCATCGCTCAGCATCATCAGGCCAAGACGCTGATCATCACGGACAGTAATCTGTCTCCATTGGCCAAACGGGCCAATTCGGTGTTGTTGGTCAATGAGGGGAGCTCGTTTGCATTTCGCTCGTTGAGTGCGACGTTGTGTTTGTGTCAGGCGCTGTTTATTGCGGTGGCGTATCGGTTGGAGTTGAAGGTGGATGAGATGTCGGAGCAGGTTGGGTTTGAGGATTAGGTTTTTGGGGGTGGGGTTAGTGTGAATATCCATTTCTTCGGTAACGGCTGATTACGGTTCCGCTCTTACAG
>CAURWS010000721.1:0-2681 GCA_963528485.1 uncultured Pseudomonas sp.
GTGTCAGACACGTCGTTGTCACAGGCACACCGCAGTCGGGGGCAAGCGCGCTCCTACATAGAAACCGGGATCAGCCTCCGCCCTTCGAAACAAACCGTGACCGAGTCCTGAGAATGAATACTGAATATCGCAAGCAGCTGCCCGGCACCTCGCTCGATTTTTTCGACGCCCGCGAGGCGGTCGATGCGATCAAGCCTGGCGCCTATGCCACATTGCCTTACACCTCCCGCGTGCTCGCCGAAAACCTGGTGCGCCGCTGCGATCCGTCGACCCTAAAGGCCTCGCTGACGCAACTGATCGAACGCAAGCGCGACCTCGACTTCCCGTGGTTTCCGGCGCGAGTGGTTTGCCACGACATCCTCGGCCAGACTGCGCTGGTGGACCTCGCAGGCCTGCGCGACGCCATTGCCGACATGGGCGGCGACCCGGCGCAGGTCAACCCGGTGGTGCCGGTGCAACTGATCGTCGACCATTCGCTGGCCGTTGAATGCGGCGGCTACGACCCCGACGCGTTCACCAAAAACCGCGCCATCGAGGACCGTCGCAATGAAGACCGTTTTCACTTCATCAACTGGACCAAGCAGGCGTTCAAGAACGTCGAAGTGATCCCGCCGGGCAACGGCATCATGCACCAGATCAACCTGGAGCGGATGTCGCCGGTGATCCAGACCCTCAATGGCGTGGCCTTCCCGGACACGCTGGTCGGCACCGACAGCCACACCCCCCACGTCGATGCGCTGGGCGTGATCGCCATTGGCGTTGGCGGGCTGGAAGCGGAAAACGTCATGCTCGGCCGCGCCTCGTGGATGCGCCTGCCGGACATCATTGGCGTCGAGCTCACAGGCCGCCCGCAGCCCGGCATCACCGCCACCGACGTGGTACTGGCGCTGACCGAATACCTGCGCAAACAGAAGGTCGTCGGCGCGTATCTGGAGTTCTACGGCGAGGGCGCCCGCGCGCTGACTCTGGGCGATCGCGCGACCATTTCCAACATGGCTCCGGAATACGGCGCCACGGCTGCGATGTTCGCCATCGACCAGCAGACCATCGATTACCTGACCCTGACCGGGCGCGACGATCAGCAGGTCAAACTGGTGGAAACCTTCGCCAGACACACCGGCCTGTGGGGCGACAGCCTGACCAGCGCCGAGTACGAGCGCGTGCTGAGTTTCGATCTGTCCAGCGTCGTGCGCAACATGGCCGGGCCGTCCAACCCTCACGCGCGCGTGGCGACCTCGGATCTGGCCGCCAAGGGCATCGCCAGTGCCTGGGAACAAACCCCCGGCCTGATGCCGGACGGCGCGGTGATCATCGCCGCCATCACCAGTTGCACCAACACCAGCAACCCGCGCAACGTCATCGCGGCGGGGCTTTTGGCGCGCAATGCCAACAAGCTCGGCCTGACGCGCAAGCCGTGGGTGAAATCCTCGCTGGCGCCAGGGTCGAAAACCGTCGCGCTGTATCTGGACGAAGCAGGGCTGACGTCCGAGCTCGAACAGTTGGGTTTCGGCGTTGTGGCCTTTGCCTGCACCACCTGCAACGGCATGTCCGGCGCCCTGGACCCAGTGATTCAGCAGGAAATCATCGACCGCGATCTGTACGCCACGGCCGTGTTGTCGGGTAACCGCAACTTCGACGGGCGTATTCATCCCTACGCGAAACAGGCCTTTCTCGCCTCGCCGCCGCTGGTGGTGGCCTACGCGATTGCGGGAACCATCCGCTTCGACATCGAGAAAGATGTGCTGGGTATCGGCACCAATGGCGAAGAAATCCGCCTGAAAGATATCTGGCCCAGCGACGAGGAAATCGATGCGGTGGTCAAGGCGTCGGTCAAGCCGGAGCAATTCCGTCAGGTGTACATCCCGATGTTCGCCATTCACGAGGACACCGGCCCCAAGGTCGAGCCGCTGTACGACTGGCGCCCGATGAGCACCTACATCCGTCGACCGCCGTACTGGGAAGGCGCGCTGGCCGGGGAGCGCACGCTCAAAGGTATGCGTCCGCTGGCCGTGCTGCCGGACAACATCACCACCGATCACCTGTCGCCGTCCAACGCGATCATGCTCGACAGCGCGGCAGGCGAATACCTGGCAAAAATGGGCCTGCCGGAAGAGGACTTCAACTCCTACGCCACCCACCGCGGCGATCACCTGACCGCTCAGCGTGCCACTTTCGCCAACCCGAAACTGTTCAACGAAATGGTTCAGGAAAACGGCAAGGTCAAGCAAGGTTCGCTGGCGCGGGTCGAGCCGGAAGGCAAGGTGACGCGCATGTGGGAGGCCATCGAGACCTACATGGAGCGCAAGCAGCCGCTGATTATCGTTGCGGGCGCCGACTACGGTCAGGGCTCGTCCCGCGACTGGGCGGCCAAGGGCGTGCGTCTGGCGGGCGTCGAGGCGATTGTTGCTGAAGGTTTTGAGCGCATCCACCGCACCAACCTGGTGGGCATGGGCGTGCTGCCGTTGGAATTCAAACCGGGCACCACCCGCACCACGCTGGGTATCGACGGCACCGAGACCTTCGATGTGATCGGCGAGCGCACGCCGCGCGCTACGTTGACGTTGGTGATCCAGCGCAAGAATGGCGAGCGTGTGCACGTGCCGGTCACCTGCCGTCTGGATACCGGCGAAGAGGTGTCGATCTACGAGGCGGGCGGCGTGTTGCAGCGCTTTGCTCAGGAC
>CAURWS010000722.1:0-2681 GCA_963528485.1 uncultured Pseudomonas sp.
ATGAAAAACACGTGCGCCTCGGCCTGCCGGAAGTCACCTTGGGCTTGCTGCCCGGTGGCGGCGGTACGGTGCGGCTGGTGCGTATGCTGGGGCTGGAAAAGGCCCTGCCATTGTTGATGGAAGGCCGGACTCTGAGTGCACAACAGGCCCTCAGGGCAGGCCTTGTCGACCAGATTGCCAGCGACGCCGACGATCTGTTGGTCAAGGCCCGTGACTGGATTCTGGCCAATCCGGCGCCGATCAAGGCGTGGGATCAGCCAGGTTTTCAGATCCCGGGGGGCACACCGTCGCACCCGAAAGTCGCGCAGATGCTGGCCATCGCGCCGTCGATCCTGCGCAGCAAGACCCAAGGCTGTTACCCCGCGCCCGAGAAAATCCTCGCCGCGGCCGTCGAAGGCGCTCAGGTGGATTTCCACACCGCCGAGAAGATCGAGGCGCGCTATTTCACCGAGCTGACCACCGGCCAGATCGCCAAGAACATGATCGGCACCTGGTTTCAGCTCAACGAACTCAACGCCGGTGACTCCCGGCCCAAGGCGCCGCCGGTGTATCACATGCGCAAGGTTGGCATCCTTGGCGCCGGGATGATGGGCGGCGGTATTGCCTATGTCACGGCCTTGGCCGGGGTCGATGTGGTGCTCAAGGACGTCAACCTGGCCGCCGCGCAAAAGGGTAAGGATTACTCGGTCCGGCTGCTCGACAAACAGGTCGCCAGTGGCCGCCTGCAGCCCGAACAGCGCGATGCGATTCTTGGCCGGATCAAGACCACCGGGCGCGACAGCGATCTGGAAGGCTGCGACCTGATCATCGAGGCCGTGTTCGAAGACCGCGCGCTCAAGGCTCAGGTCAGCGCCGCCGCCGAGCAGGTGGTGGTGCCTTACGCGGTGATCGCCTCCAACACCTCGACCTTGCCGATCACCGGGCTGGCCACGGCGGTCAGTCGCCAGGAACGCTTTGTCGGCATGCATTTCTTCAGCCCCGTGGACAAGATGCGCCTGGTGGAAATCGTCAAGGGCGCGCGCACCAACGACATGACGCTGGCCCGGGCCTTTGACTTCGTGCAGCAGATCAACAAGACGCCCATCGTGGTCAACGATGCGCGGGGTTTCTTCACATCGCGAGTGTTTGCGACCTTCACCAACGAGGGCATCGCCATGCTCGGCGAGGGCATTTCGGGGGCGATGATCGAGACCGAAGCGCGCAAGGCCGGGATGCCGGTGGGGCCGCTGGCGGTGTCGGACGAGGTGTCGCTGAGCCTGATGAGCCACATCCGCCAGCAGGCGCGCAAGGACCTGGCCGAGCAGGGCGAAACCGTCAAAGAGCATCCGGCGACGGCAGTGATCGATCTGTTGCTCAACGAGTACAAACGCGCCGGCAAGGCGGCGGGCGGTGGTTTCTACGATTACCCCGAAGGCGCACCGAAACGCCTGTGGCCCGAGCTGAAGATCCGTTTCGAAACGCCCGAAGCGCAGATCGCCGGGCAGGAAATCCGCGACCGTTTGCTGTTCATTCAAGCCATCGAAACCGTGCGCTGTGTGGAGGAGGGCGTGCTGCGCTCGACCGGCGATGCCAACATCGGCTCGATCTACGGCATCGGCTTTCCGGCCTGGACCGGCGGGGCGCTGCAGTTCATCAACCAATACGGGCTCAAGGATTTCATCGCCCGCGCGCACGACCTGGCCGAGCATTATGGCGAGCGTTTCGAGCCGCCAGCGTTGCTGTTGGACAAGGCGCTTAATGGAGATTTGTTCTGATATTTCGACCGCTTCGCAGGATTGCGAACCGGTACAGCGACGATTCAGCTACCCATGCTGCAAACGCACAAGCGCCCCTTGCCTTGCCTCAGGGTTCAAGGCAGGCTTGGGTGTGTGCATTTTCGCCTTGTCGCTTCAGGTATTTTTATGTCGTTACGCATCTGCATTCTGGAAACCGACGTTCTTCGCCCGGAACTGGTCGATCAATACACAGGTTATGGGCGGATGTTCGAGTCGCTGTTCTCCCGCCAGCCCATTCCGGCCGAATTCGTCGTCTACAACGTGATGCACGGCAACTACCCGCCTGATGAAGAGCGTTTTGACGCGTACCTGGTTACCGGTTCCAAGGCCGACTCCTTCGGCACCGACCCCTGGATTCAAACCCTCAAGACTTACCTGCTGGAGCGCTACAAACGTGGCGACAAGCTGCTGGGCGTGTGCTTCGGACACCAATTGCTGGCGTTGCTGCTGGGCGGCAAGACCGAACGCGCAACCCAGGGCTGGGGCGTTGGCATTCATCACTATGAACTGGCGCCGGCCAAGCCGTGGATGAGCCCGGCCATGGACAAGCTGACCCTGCTGATCAGCCATCAGGATCAGGTCACCGCATTGCCCGAAGGCGCGACGGTCATTGCGTCCAGCCCGTTCTGCCAGTTCGCCGCGTACCACATCAACGATCAGGTGCTGTGCTTCCAGGGCCACCCGGAGTTCATCCACGAGTACTCGCGCACCTTGCTCGACATTCGTCAGGAAGCGCTGGGTGAGCAGGTCTACAGCAAGGGCATCGCCAGCCTTGAAGAAGAACACCACGGCACCACAGTGGCTGAGTGGATGATGCGGTTTGTGGCGAGCAAGCCACAGGTTGCCTGAGTTTTCCGGACCTGCCGAGATCCTGTGGGAGCCGGCTTGCTGGCGAATGCGATGTGT
>CAURWS010000723.1:0-2678 GCA_963528485.1 uncultured Pseudomonas sp.
GCCGCAGAAGGCCGATGGCACCAAGGACGGCGGGCCGATCAAGTACGGCTGGAACATCCGCTCCAACACCAAGCGCTGATTCACGACGCCCCCGCCGCCAATGGCCGGGGGCGTTTGCCGTTTTTCCGATTTCGATCCTGTTTCCGGTGCCTGACGTATGGCCTTGCCTTCCGACCTGACCTTGCGCGAACGCCTGCAGCCCTCGCTGCTCGATCGCCTGACCGACGAGGAGCCGGGCAATCTTCAGGAAAGCGCCGACAAGCGCGTGTTGTCAGTGAGCCAGCTCAAGGCCTCAGTGCTGCGCGACCTGACCTGGTTGCTCAACACCACCTCCTTGCTCGACGCGGACACCACGCTGCACACGCCCGCCGGCACCTCGGTGGTCAATTACGGCTTGCCGGCGCTGGCGGGCAACAGCGCGTCGAGCATTGATGTGAGCGTGCTCGAAGGGCTGATTCATCAGGCCATCGCCACCTTTGAACCGAGAATTCTGCGCCACACCCTGCGCGTTCGCGCCCAGACCCTGCCCGAGCAGATGAACCACAACGCCCTGAGCTTTGAGATCGAAGGCGATCTGTGGGCGCAGCCGGTTGCGCTGCCGCTGTTGCTGCGCACTGATCTGGATCTGGAATCCGGTCATGTGCAGGTGGTCCCGGCTGAACAGCGGAGACGCCCATGAACCCGCGCCTGCTGGAGCTGTACAACCAGGAACTGCAACACGTGCGCGAAAGCGCAGCGGAGTTCGCCAAGGAATACCCGAAGATCGCCGGACGCCTGACGTTGTCCGGGATGGACTGCGCCGACCCTTATGTCGAGCGCCTGCTGGAAGGGTTCTCTTATCTCACGGCGCGGGTGCAGTTGAAGCTTGATGCCGAGTACCCGACCTTCACCCACAACCTGCTGGAAATCGCCTACCCCCATTACCTCGCGCCAACGCCGTCGATGACCGTGGTGCAGATGCAGGTCGATCCCGACGAGGCCTCGCTGAGCAGCGGATTCACCTTGCCCCGCGACAGCGTGTTGCGCGCCAGCCTGGGCCGGGACGCGCAAACGCCCTGTGAATACCGCAGCGCTCACCCGGTAACGTTGTGGCCACTGAAGGTCACGCAGGCCGAATATTTCGGCAGCCCCGCCACGGTGCTCGGGCGCCTCGCCGCCAGTGAAACCAAGGCCAAGGCGGGCTTGCGCATCACCCTGAAAACCGGCGCCGAGCTGCCGTTCAACGCGCTGGACCTGACAAACCTGCCGCTCTATCTCAATGGCGCCGACGAGCTGCCGTTTCGACTGTACGAGCAACTGCTCGGCAATGCCTGCGCGGTGTTCGCGCGGCAACCCGGCGCCGACTGGGTCGAGCGCCTACCCGACGATGCGCTGAAACCCTGCGGATTCGATGACCGCGAAGCCGCGATGCCCGTCGTAGCCCAGGCGTTTCAGGGCTATCGGCTGCTGCAGGAGTATTTCGCCCTGCCTCAGCGTTACCTGTTCGTCGACTTCAGCCAGTTGGGCCGCGCAGTGCAGCGCTGTTCGGGACAGGAGCTGGAGCTGATCGTGCTGTTCGAGCGCTTCGACCAGAGCCTTGAAGGTGGGGTCGGGCCGCAACAGTTCGTGCCCTTCTGTACCCCGGCAATCAATCTGTTCCCGCGCCGGGTGGACCGCATTCACCTGTCCGACCGGGTCAACGAGCACCACGTGATCGCCGACAGGACCCGGCCCATGGATTTCGAAATTCATTCGCTCACCGGCGTCACCGGCCATGGCACCGGGCCCGAACAGCCGTTTTTGCCGTTTTACGCCGTGCGTGACCCTTCACGTTATGGCCGCGACAAAGCCTATTACACGCTGCGGCGTGAACCTCGCGTGCTGTCCAGCGAACAACGTCGAACCGGCACGCGCTCGACCTATGTCGGCAGCGAAACCTTCGTCAGCCTTGTGGACAGCCAACAGGCGCCGTATCGCCACGACCTGCGCCAACTGGGCGTCAGCGCGTTGTGCACCAACCGCGACCTGCCGTTGTTCATGAGCACGGGCAGCGGCAAGACCGATTTCACCCTCGCCGACAGCGCACCGGTCACCTCGATTCGCTGCCTCGCAGGCCTCAGCCGGCCTCGCGCCAGTCACGCGCACGACCAGAAAGCCTGGCGCCTGATCAGCCAACTCTCGTTGAATTACCTGTCCCTCAGCGAACAAGGCCAGGGCGCGGCGGCGTTGCGCGAGCTGCTGCGGCTGTACGGCGACAGCAACGACGCGGCCCTGCAATTGCAGATCGAAGGCCTGCACGACGTCAGCAGTAAACCCTGCACGCGACGCTTGCCGATGCCGGGGCCAATCGTGTTCGGACGCGGGTTAGAGATCACCCTGACGTTCGATGAAAACGCTTTTCGTGGCACCGGGGTGTTTCTGCTGGGCGCGGTTTTCGAGCGTTTTCTGGCGCGCTACGTGTCCATCAACAGCTTCACCGAGACAGTGATTCGCACCCGTGAACGCGGCGAGATCATGCGCTGGAAAGCTCAGCCCGGCCGGCGCCCGACCCTGTGAGCACGCTCAACGAGATGCACGAAGCACCCTGGGAATATGATTTTTTCCAGGCCCTGCGGCGCATCGAGTGCGAATCTCCGGAGCTGCCGCGCTTCGGGCATTCCCTGCGCCTGGCCGACGACCCGCTGCGCCTCGGCCAGCAG
>CAURWS010000724.1:0-2667 GCA_963528485.1 uncultured Pseudomonas sp.
GGGTTCGACCCGGATGGCAAGACGATCCAGCGCGTGGCGCGGGGTTTCCATGCCCGTGTGGTGCAGCATGAGTGCGACCACCTGATCGGCCGTTTGTACCCCTCGCGGGTCAAGGATTTCACCCGCTTCGGGTTCACCGAGGTGCTGTTCCCCGACATGGACCCGAATGCGGATGATTGAGGCGGGGGTTATTTCCCCGGTTTGACGAACCGCAACGTCATGCGATCCGATTCGCCGATCGCCAGGTATTTCGCCTTGTCCTGCTCGCCTTTGACCAATGCGGGCGGCAACGTCCAGACCCCGTCGGGGTAGTCTTTGGTGTCTTTGGGGTTGGCGTTCACTTCGCTCTGGCCTGCCAGTTTGAAGCCCGCATTCTCGGCCAGTTTCACCACGTAATCGGTGGGCAGGTAGCCGTTCTTTTCGTTGTCCTTGGCGCTGGTGCCGGGTTTGGCCCGGTGGTCCACCACGCCCAGGGTGCCGCCCGGTTTGAGCACGTCATAAAACGCCTTGAACGTCGCGGCTTCGTTGCCCGCGTCGACCCAGTTGTGCACGTTGCGGAAGGTCAGCACGGTATCGGCCCAGGCGGGCTTGCCGAAGATGGGCGCCTTGGGCGTGTATTTCACGACCTCGACCTTGCCGTAATGGGCGCGGTCGGCGGCGTATTTCTGATTGAGGCTGTCGGCGGATTTTTTCGCGGAATCGCTCACCGCAGGGTCGACGATCGCGGCCACGTAGTGCCCTTTGTCCTTGAGCAGCGGGGCGAGCAGTTCGCTGTACCAGCCGTTGCCGGGGGTGATTTCGATGACGGTCTGGTCGCTGCGCACGCCGAAGAATTGCAGCGTCTGCTCCGGGTGACGGTATTGATCGCGCGCGGCATTTTGCGGCACGCGCCAGTCGCCCTTGAGCACCTTGGCGAACTGTTCGTGGCTGATGTTGGAGGTCGTGACAGGTGTGGCGGCAGTAGCCAGAGCCGAGCCGAAAAGCGCGGCCAGAGAGAAGGCGATGAGCGTGGGTTTCATGTGCGTCCCGTTTCAACGGCAGGAAGTGATGGCCGAGGCTAGCACGCAGGGTTGAGCGGCCAATGGCACATTTTGTTTGGTCATGTGTGCAAAAGAATCTAAGTACGAACCATCGCCAGCAGCGCTTTTGTTTGCCGATAGCGGGCGAGGCGATCAGCCAGTTCTCGTGGCAGATCGAGGGCTTCGACAAAATCTGATCGCTGATAGAAGGCCACAAGATCCGGGTCGCAAAACAGCCAGACGCTGCCTTCGACCGTTTTCAGGGAAGCCTTTATCAAGCCTCCCGCAACCCCGCGCCCACGTTGACCGGGCGCGACGAACAGGCCGCTCAACCAATGGCCGCCGGCAACCTGTGTCAGGCACATTCCCGCGACGATCTCCTGCTCTTTCGCCACCCACATCTGCGCCTCGCCCCTGGCGCGCATGCCGGCGCGATGGGTTTTGTAGAACTTCGCCAGCAGCGGGCGCTGAAGCGGGGGCAGAAGCTGGAACTGCATGGAGGGGGGCTCGCGCAGGGATTCGGGTGTTCGTTCTACCGTCATAACCAATCGATCTACAAGATTCTTCGTCGCCAATGCACAGGCTTGTATCAGCCCGTTGCAGGAGCGGCCATGCCTCATTATCTCGACAACGCCCAACGCGAAGACATCGCCCGTCTGCGCGAGAGCTTTATCGGCCGCACGGAATGGCCGACCTGGCTGCTGTTGATCGGCGTGTACAGCGCCTGGCCTGCGTTGTTGCTGCTCAGCCCAAGGCTCGGCGTGTGGCCGACCACGGCGTTGCTGATTCCGCTGACCGTGCTGTGGATGTCCCTGCAGCACGAGCTGTTGCACGGCCACCCGACCCGCTGGCTGTGGCTGAACAAAGCGCTGGGCTATGCGCCGTTCGCGGTCTGGTACCCGTACACGCTGTATCGCGATACGCATATGCAGCACCATCGCGATGAAGACCTGACCGTTCCCGGCCTCGACCCGGAAAGCCGTTACCTGAGCCAGTCGAGCTGGGCGCAGACCGGCCCGGTCATGCGCCTGTTGCGCTGGCTCGACAAGACCCCACCGGGGCGTCTCGTTTTCGGTGTGCCGCTGGCGCTGGCCAGCCTGGTTTCAGAGGAGTCGACGCGGCTGTTGCGCGGGGACCGTCAGGCCTGGGCCATGTGGCTGACCCATGGCTTTTTTCTGCTGCTGATGTGTGTGTTTATCGAGCGTTACAGCGCCTTGTCGAGCCTGCACTACCTGCTGCTGGTCAGCGTGCCGGCGTTGGCGATTTCAATGGTGCGTTCTTATTACGAACATCGCCCGGCAGAGCATTCCCATCAGCGCACGGTGATCAACGAAGCGTCGTGGCCGTGGCGTTGGCTGTTTCTGAACTTGAACCTGCACCTGGTGCATCACGATCTGCCGGGGCTGGCCTGGTATCACATCCCCACGGTGTATCGCGCCCGCCGCGAACAGTGGCTGGCACGTAGCGGTGGTTTTCTGTTGCCGGGGTATGCTGAACTGTTCAGGCGTCACAGCTTCAACCCCATCGACAGCCCTCAACATCCTCACGTCTAGGTCCGGTATCCGCACATGGCTCAGGGTTTCGCCGAATTACTGATGTACGTCGCCCCCGAACGGGTGCGTGAAGCCCAGCAAAAATGGCTCAGCCG
>CAURWS010000725.1:0-2664 GCA_963528485.1 uncultured Pseudomonas sp.
GGATTGCGTTACTGCATGAATGGTTTGGCGATGACGTTTGTCGGGCAAACCTCGTGACCCCTAATCAATTGCCATGCACTCCCACAGTGATCGCCAACACCCCGACCTGCGCGTCACCACTTGATCCACTTGAAGGGAACTGACCCATGCTCCTGATCATCCTCGCCTACCTCGGCGGCGTCCTGACCATCGTCAGCCCGTGCATCCTGCCGGTGCTGCCCTTCGTGTTCGCCCGCACCGGCCAGCCTTTCGTACGCAGTGGCCTGCCGCTGCTCGTGGGCATGGCCGTGACCTTCGCGCTGGTTGCCACATTGGCCGCTGTCGGCGGTGGCTGGGTCGTCCAGCTCAACCAGTATGGCCGCGGCCTGGCATTAGTCTTCGTCGCGCTGTTCGGCCTGACGTTGCTGCTGCCCAAACTCGCCGAACGGCTGACCCGCCCCGTGGTGGCCGCAGGCAGTCGCCTCTCGGAAAACGCTGGCGTCGATGCCAGGCCGAGCCCGTGGGCGTCGTTCATGATCGGCGTGGCCACCGGCCTGCTCTGGGCCCCGTGCGCAGGGCCGATTCTGGGCCTGGTGCTGACCGGCGCAGCCCTGCAGGGCGCAAGCGTCGGCACCACCCTGTTGTTACTGGCCTACGCTGCCGGTGCGGCGACCTCTCTGGCCCTCGCCCTGCTGCTGGGCGGCAAGGTCTTCAGCGCGATGAAACGCTCGCTGGGCGCAGGGGAATGGATTCGCCGTGGCCTGGGCGCGGCGATGCTGGCGGGGGTCGCGGCCATTGCGTTGGGGCTTGACACCGGGGTTCTCGCTCGCGTGTCGACCGCCTCCACCGGCGGCCTCGAACAATCGCTGGTGGGCCAGTTCACGGGTAAAGGCAAAGACAGCAACGTCATGCAGGGCGGCGCGATGATGGCGCAAAACATCCCCGGACGTAATGACGCAGGCGCCAGCATGCAGGCCTCCGGGGCGATGATGATGGCGGCGAAAAACAGCGTACCGAGCCTGCCTGTGGAAGGTCAGCTGCCGTCCCTCGATGGCGCCGTGCAGTGGCTCAATTCAGCCCCACTGACCGCCGAGCAACTGAAAGGCAAAGTGGTGCTGGTCGACTTCTGGACCTACTCCTGCATCAACTGCCTGCGCACCCTGCCCTACGTCAAAGCGTGGGCCGACAAATACCGCGACCAGGGTCTGGTGGTGATCGGCGTACACGCCCCGGAATTCGCCTTCGAGCGCGACGTGAAAAACGTCACCAAGGCCATGGCCGATCTGGGCATCAACTACCCGGTGGCCATCGACAACAACTACAAGATCTGGCGCGCCTTCGACAACCAGTACTGGCCTGCCCACTACTTCGCCGACGCCAAGGGCCAGATTCGCTATCACCACTTCGGCGAAGGCGCCTACGACGAATCCGAGCGGGTGATTCAGGAACTGCTGCGCGAAGCCGGTAACACCCGGATCACTACCGACCTGATCGACGCCAGCGGCAAGGGCGTGCAGCAGGCGGCGGACATGAACGAGGTGAAATCGCCGGAAACCTACCTGGGCTTCGAGCGCGCCGAGAACTTCGTGTCCCCCGGCGGCGCCAAGGGTGATCGGGTGGCCAGTTACAGCACCCCGCAAACCCTTTCGCTGAACCACTGGGGCCTGGATGGCCAGTGGAACATCGCCGCCGAGCGCGTCAGCCTGAACGCCGCCAACGGCAAGATCGTCTACCGCTTCCATGCCCGTGACCTGCACCTGGTGCTGGGCCCTGGCAGCGACGGCAAGCCGGTGCGCTTCAAGGTCTCCATCGACGGCAAGGCGCCGGGCGATGCCCACGGCACCGACGTCTCGCCTGATGGCAGCGGCACCGTGACCGAACAACGCCTGTATCAACTGGTGCGCCAGCCCGGCGATGTCGCCGACCACACCTTCACCATCGAATTCAGCGATCCGGGCGTATCGGCCTACGCCTTCACCTTTGGTTGATTTCGCCAAGCTTCAGGAGTGTCAGAGATGAAAAGATTCAACGTTTCGAGCCTTGCCGCAGCACTGCCGAACGGGCGCCGCAACAGCCTGCGCGTACTGCTCACCGCCGCCCTGCTGCAAACCGCCGCCTGCTCGTTCGCCGGTGAAGATGCCGTGAGCATTGCGCCACCGCACAAAGACGAAATCGTCAGCACCTCGGCCAGTGAAACCGCGGTGCTGGCCGGGGGCTGCTTCTGGGGTGTGCAGGGGGTGTTCCAACATGTGCAGGGCGTGAAGAAAGTCGTCTCCGGTTACGCCGGTGGCAAGGCCGACACCGCGCAATACGAGCGTGTCAGCGAAGGCGATACCGGCCACGCCGAATCGGTTGAGATCACCTTCGATCCGTCCCAGGTCAGCTACGGCACCCTGCTGCAGATCTTCTTCTCGGTGGCCCACAACCCGACCGAGCTGAACCGTCAAGGCCCTGACCACGGCACCCAGTACCGCTCGGCCATCTTTCCGGAAAGTCCGGAACAGCAAGCCGTGGCCCAGGCCTATATCGCGCAACTGGACGCCGCGAAATCCTTCAACGCGCCAATCGTGACGAAAATCGAAACCTATAACGGCTTCTACCCCGCCGAGGATTATCACCAGAACTTCCTGACCACCCATCCGACCTACCCCTACATCGTGATCAACGATCTGCCGAAAGTGGGCC
>CAURWS010000726.1:0-2651 GCA_963528485.1 uncultured Pseudomonas sp.
TTCCCGCCGACCAGGGCCCACACTGTGTATGAACCTGATCTGCAGGCTCTGCCATCGCGCAGGCCTTTTTTGAGGTTCGCGTCTCCAAAAGAGCGTGAAAAAAACGGGTTTTCACAACTTCACAAGAGTGTGGCGAGCAAATGAACAGTTACGCGTTTGTAAATGCACCATTAGCGTCTGACCCAGCCCCTTTGCACAGGACTGACTGCACCGCAGTCTCCACAACCGGAGCCTGAAGCCGTTCACGACTGATTTGCATGACCGGACGTCTTGACGATAGTCGAATGGCTGTTCGGGCCGAAAAATGCGTTCATGCTGGCGACAAAAGCATCAACAAGGCCCTGGCAGTAGCGTCCGCTGAAGATGCAAAAAATTGCGAAGAATCGGACATGGAACTCCCGGCCGACCGGCTTGAGGCACTGCGCGAAAACGCGCCGCCCGCCCACGGCAACTGACCACGGGACCCATGCCGTCAATTTGGTGCTGCAGATTTTGGAGACGCGTTAATGGCGCATAACGAAGCAGTCGATGTAGTACTGGTCGGGGCCGGCATCATGAGTGCCACCCTAGCGGTACTGCTCAAGGAACTCGACCCGGCCCTCAAGATCGAGGTGGTCGAACTGATGGATTCAGGTGCCGCGGAAAGTTCCAACCCCTGGAACAACGCCGGTACCGGCCATGCAGGCCTGTGCGAGCTGAACTACACGCCGCAGGCGGCTGACGGCTCGATCGACACCAAGAAAGCGATTCACATCAACACGCAGTTCGAAGTGTCCAAGCAGTTCTGGGCCTACCTGGCCCGCAAAGGCACCTTCGGCTCCTCGCGCTCGTTCATCACGCCGGTTCCGCACCTGAGCTACGTGGAAGGCGAGAAAGGCGTGGATTTCCTGAAGAAACGCTACGAGGCGCTGCACACGCACCACGCGTTTTCCACCATGGAATACACCGAAGACAAGGCCAAGCTGGCCGAGTGGATGCCGCTGATGATGCCGGGTCGCCCTGCCGACCAGAAAATCGCCGCCACCCGCGTCATGCACGGTACCGACGTCAACTTCGGTAATCTGACCAACCAGCTGCTCAAGCACCTGACCAGCGCACCCGATGCGCAGGTCAAGTACTGCAAGCGCGTCACCGGCCTTGCCCGTAAAGGCGAAGGCTGGAGCGTGACCATCAAGGACGTCAACAGCGGCGGCACCCGCGAAATCGACGCCAAGTTCGTGTTCCTGGGCGCGGGCGGCGCGGCATTGCCGTTGCTGCAGATGTCCGGCATTGAAGAAGGCAAGGGTTTCGGCGGCTTCCCGGTGAGCGGCCAGTGGCTGCGTTGCGACAACCCTGAAGTGGTCAAGCGCCACCAGGCCAAGGTCTACAGCCAGGCTGCGGTGGGTTCGCCACCGATGTCGGTGCCGCACCTGGACACCCGCGTCGTCGACGGCAAAACCTCTCTGCTGTTCGGCCCTTACGCCGGTTTCACCACCAAATTCCTCAAACACGGTTCGCTTCTGGACCTGCCGCTGTCGATCCGCGCCGCCAACATTGCCCCGATGCTGGCTGTGGCCCGCGACAACATGGACCTGACCAAGTACCTGATCAGCGAAGTGCGGCAGTCGATGGAACAGCGTCTGGATGCCCTGCGTCGCTTCTACCCCGAAGCGAAAGCCGAAGACTGGCGCCTGGAAGTGGCCGGTCAGCGGGTGCAGATCATCAAGAAGGACCCGAAGAAAGGTGGCGTTCTGCAATTCGGTACCGAACTGGTCTCGGCCAAAGACGGCTCCCTTGCAGCGCTTCTGGGTGCTTCGCCAGGCGCGTCGGTAACCGTCTCGATCATGCTCGACCTGATCGAACGCTGCTTCCCCGACAAAGCCAGAACCGAATGGGCCGCCAAGCTCAACGAAATCTTCCCGGCTCGCGAAAAAGCCCTGGAAACCGACGCGCAGCTGTATCAGCGCGTCAGTGCCCAGAGCGACGAAAGCCTGGACCTGGTTTCCAGCAGCCCGGCGGCAAGCTTCGCTTGATTCAGGGCTTGCCCTGAATCAGTGAGACCACTGAAGGCCCCGCCCACGCAGCGGGGCTTTCAGTTTTGACGTCATGCGCCCTGCACGACGCTCACATCACTTCATCGAGAACCTGACGCTGTAGCGGCTTAGCGACTCGGTCCCTGCGCTGACCCTCGCATCGCACTGCGCAGACGCCGTGCCGACGGATTTTCCAGTGGCGCTCTTGGCGATCTTCGGCTTGATACCGAACCAGCTGAACTCCGGTTCGTGGACCATCCTGAACTCACAGACTTTCCCGTCCTCGCTGGCGTATCGAAAGGTCGCGGAATCGTTGCGTGGGTTGTTCAAGGTCACATCGAATCGACGCCCGCCATCTTCAGCTCTCAACACGTATTCGTCCCGTATCGCCGAGTCCCGGATCCAGCTGGCGTGGGTCATGTTCAGGTTCTGGTGCCCATTGTTCCAGACTTCGACGACGACTTCCATGGTCTTGGGATACGCCGCGTGAACCCCAGGCAGAGTGCTGATTGCAGCCAGCGCCAGACAGGCGCCGCTGATACGTTTGATTGCTTTCATCTTTGAATTCCTTTTCGGTTAAAGCGCCGAGCTTCATGCTCCGCAGCCCATATGTCTCCTGACACGAGCTTTAGTATGAAG
>CAURWS010000727.1:0-2646 GCA_963528485.1 uncultured Pseudomonas sp.
TGCCCATTGGGGCATGGTCAACCGCTAACCTAGAGCCTGAAATGACCGACTACAAAGCCACGCTTAATCTTCCGGACACCGCCTTCCCGATGAAGGCCGGCCTGCCCCAGCGCGAGCCGCAAACTCTGCAGCGCTGGGACAGCATTGGCCTGTACCAGAAGCTGCGCGAAATTGGCAAGGATCGTCCAAAGTTCGTCCTGCACGACGGTCCTCCGTACGCCAACGGCAATATCCACATCGGTCATGCGGTCAACAAGATTCTCAAGGACATGATCGTCCGTTCGAAGACCCTTGCCGGCTTCGACGCGCCGTATGTTCCGGGCTGGGATTGCCACGGTCTGCCGATCGAGCACAAGGTCGAGGTCACCCACGGCAAGAACCTGCCTGCGGACAAGACCCGCGAACTGTGCCGTGCCTACGCGGCCGAGCAGATCGAAGGCCAGAAGGCCGAGTTCATTCGCCTGGGCGTGCTCGGCGACTGGGCCAACCCGTACCGCACCATGGACTTCGCCAACGAAGCCGGGGAAATCCGTGCGCTGGCAGAAATGGTCAAGAACGGCTTCGTGTTCAAGGGCCTGAAGCCCGTGAACTGGTGTTTCGACTGCGGTTCGGCGCTGGCTGAGGCGGAAGTCGAGTACGAAGACAAAAGGTCCTCGACCATCGACGTCGCGTTCCCGATCGCCGATGCCGACAAGCTGGCCACAGCGTTTGGCCTGGCTTCGCTGCCAAAGCCTGCCTCTATCGTGATCTGGACCACTACCCCGTGGACCATCCCGGCCAACCAGGCGCTCAACGTCCACCCTGAATTCAACTACGCCTTGGTTGATGTCGGCGACAAGTGCCTGGTGCTGGCTGAAGAGCTGGTGCAAGCCTGTCTTGCGCGCTACAAGCTTGAAGGCTCGGTCATTGCGACGACCCGCGGTGCGTCGCTTGAGCTGATCAACTTCCGTCACCCGTTCTACGACCGTCTTTCGCCGGTTTACCTGGCCGATTACGTCGAGCTGGGCGCCGGCACCGGCGTGGTTCATTGCTCGCCTGCCTATGGCGTCGACGACTTCGTGATCTGCAAGAGCTACGGGCTGACCAACGACGACATCATCAACCCGGTGCAGAGCAACGGCGTCTACGTGCCATCGCTCGAGTTCTTCGGTGGCCAGTTCATCTTCAAGGCCAACCAGAACATCATCGACAAGCTGGTCGAGGTCGGCGCGTTGATGGACACCCAGGACATCAAACACAGCTACATGCACTGCTGGCGTCACAAGACCCCGCTGATCTATCGCGCCACCGCGCAGTGGTTCGTGGGCATGGACAAGCAGCCGACGTCGGGCGACACCCTGCGCAACCGCGCGGTCAAAGCCATCGAAGAAACCAAGTTCGTACCGGCGTGGGGCCAGGCGCGCCTGCATTCGATGATCGCCAACCGTCCTGACTGGTGCATCTCCCGTCAGCGCAACTGGGGCGTGCCGATCCCGTTCTTCCTGAACAAGGAAAGCGGCGAGCTGCACCCACGCACCGTCGAGCTGATGGAAGAAGTCGCCAAGCGCGTCGAGAAGGAAGGCATTGAAGCCTGGTTCAAGATGGATGCCGCTGAGCTGCTGGGCGACGAAGCCTCGCAGTACGACAAGATCGCCGATACCCTGGACGTCTGGTTCGACTCGGGCACCACGCACTGGCACGTCCTGCGCGGTTCGCACCCGATGGGCCACGAGAGCGGCCCCCGCGCCGACCTGTACCTGGAAGGTTCCGACCAGCATCGCGGCTGGTTCCACTCCTCGCTGCTGACCGGCGCCGCCATCGATGGCCATGCGCCGTACCGCGAGCTGCTGACCCACGGTTTTACCGTGGACGAGAACGGCCGCAAGATGTCCAAGTCCCTGGGCAACGTCATCGCGCCGCAGAAGGTCAACGACACCCTGGGCGCCGACATCATGCGTCTGTGGGTTTCGGCCACCGACTACTCGGGCGAAATGGCCGTTTCGGAAACCATCCTGCAGCGCAGCGCCGATGCTTACCGTCGTATCCGCAATACCGCGCGTTTCCTGCTCTCCAACCTGAGCGGCTTCAATCCGGCCACCGACATCCTGCCTGCCGACGAAATGCTGGCACTGGACCGTTGGGCCGTGGATCGCGCCCTGCTGCTGCAGCGCGAGCTGGAAGAGCACTACAGCGAATACCGTTTCTGGAACGTCTACTCTAAGGTGCACAACTTCTGCGTGCAGGAGCTGGGCGGCTTCTATCTGGACATCATCAAGGACCGTCAGTACACCACCGGTGCCAACAGCAAGGCCCGTCGTTCGTGCCAGACCGCGCTGTTCCACATCTCCGAAGCGCTGGTGCGCTGGATCGCACCGATCCTGGCGTTCACCGCCGACGAGCTGTGGCAGTTCATGCCGGGCGAGCGCAACGAGTCGGTCATGCTCAACACCTGGTACCAAGGCCTGAGCGAGCTGCCGGAAGGCTTCGAGCTGGACCGCGCCTACTGGGAGCGGATCATGGCGGTCAAGACGGCGGTCAACAAGGAACTGGAAAACCAGCGCGCGGCGAAAGCCATCGGGGGCAACCTGCAGGCCGAAGTGACCCTGTACGCCGAAGACGACCTGACCGGCGATCTGGGCAAGCTCGGCGATGAGCTGCGTTTCGTGC
>CAURWS010000728.1:0-2637 GCA_963528485.1 uncultured Pseudomonas sp.
ACCGACACGACGTCCAGCTCCTGACGCAAACTCTCGATTTCAAACTGATTCATGGTGGTTCTTCCTGAAAGGTTTAAGGGCGTGGCGAGCCTGAGCGGCCCGATTCAACACAGCAGCCGTCGTTCGTGGACGCGCTTGTCGGCGTAGACCCAAAGCGAAACCCGGGCGTGATCGTTTTCCCCATTGCTGAAACTGATGGGGCCGGCGGGTGTGGAAAACGTTTCGAAACGCAGTGCATCCAGCAGGCCTCGACGCTGACGAGCCGCCAGATCCACCAGCGAGAACGCGGCCAGCGTCTCGATGGCGTAGACCGGCGCCTGTTCGCCATAGATACGCTGGTAGGCGAGGTCCACCGACTGCGCTTCGGGCAAGTCGCTGGCCACGGGAAAGCTGACGACGTAAACCGTGCCGGGCTGTTTAAGGCCACTGACTAGCGCAGGCGATGCGGCGTCGTCGGTGAAAAACAGCGGTAATCCACAGCCGGCGGCGCGGTTTTCCACAAGGAATTGCCGACTGGCTTTGAGGCGCCCACAAAACACCAGCGCATCGGCTTGCGAGGCGTTAGTAACGATTTGCACTGTGGATAACTTGGCGCCGTCTTTAAGTTCGTGAAGTTGCCGCTGCCCGTGCAGACTCGGATCGGCAAACAGCGCCAGCCTGCGCAGGCCTTGGCTTTCAGCGAATGCGAGCAAACGCCTGGCGATCATCCGATCCGACGCACAGACCCGAAACGTCGTGCTGCCCTCCTCGGTCAACGCCGCACAGGTGGACGCTGGCAGAATCAGCGGAATCCCCGCCTGTGCATAACTTTTCACCACGGCAGCAGCGGACTCGGAAGCGAAATGACCAATCACCGCGTCGACCCCCGCCTCGATGAAGCGCTTGGCCGCCGCACTCCCGCCATCGGCATTGGCACCATCGTCGAAATAGAAGTGCTGAGCCCGCCGTACATGGCTGAACAAGTGGCTCGACAGGTAAACGCCGCGCAGAAAACTTCGGGCGTGCAAGGTGGTGCCGACGTCCAGCGCCGCGCAGATACCCAGGCGCATCATGACAAGGCCACCTCGGTAAACCGCGAGGGGCAGAACGCTTGCATGATCGAACGATGGCTGCCGTCCATCTGCACACCGGTCATCAGCCCGCCAAGCTCATAGGCCAGCAGTTCCGCAACGCTGGGCGCCATTTTGAAGCCGATGCCGCAGAAGCCGGTCGCCAAGTAGATATGGCTGTGGCCACCCGCGCGCCCGATCAGCGGCCGGCCGTCGTCGGTGTAGGCATCCCAGGCAACCTGGGTCACCACCGGTAAGCTGTGGTGCTGGTCATAGCCCAGTCTGGCGACTCGCTCCACCACATCCTGTTCATTGTCGAGCACGGCAAGATCCAGTTGATCCGCATGCACGGCCTGCTGACGACGCTGCCCGCCGACTTGCATCAGCGTGTTTCCGAGCGGCAGCAAATAGGTGTTCAGATGATGCGCGATGATCGGCATGCTCGGCGCCTGATCACAGCTTAACCGAGTGTAGGGAATGGTCCGCGCATGCACGGCGCCGGAGGGCCGGAGCAAGGGTCCGCTGGCGCCACAGGCGTCAACCACCCAAGTGGCCTCCAGGCACAACTTGCCAGCATGAACCTGCACCTTGCCGTCACGTTCGACGCAACGGTCCACTGCCAGATGATCGAGGAATACCGCTTTTTCGCGCACATAACGGCACAGGTTCGAGACCGTCACGCGGGCGTCGACAATCCCGCCGTTACGTTCGATGAGCAGGCATTCGCTGGGGCAAAACGTTGCGAAACGGCCGTTATCCAGAGGGCTGACGGAGGCATGCAACTCGATGTTCTGCGTGCCCTCGCTGCCCACTGCGTCAAGGTATTGGCCGCAGGTCTCGGAGCTGGCGATGTAGGCGACGCCGGTGCGTTTGAGCGCCTGTTCGAATAGCGCATGAACGATGCCGGTGCTGCCGTGGTGCGCGCCTCGGCTGGTCAGCGGGCGCAGGGCCGGGTCTAGTTCCAGCCCGCGCACGATGCCGCCGGTGTCGCGGGTCGCGCCCTGACCGCCGCCGATGCCCTTTTCCATCAGGGCAACGTCCAGGCCGCTCTCGACCAGCGCAGCAGCAATCGACGCGCCCATGACACCGGCGCCGATCACGATCACATCAAATGACGTTTTCATCAGCGCGCCTCCCCGATCAGATCTCGTACTCAACGGCGCTGACGTACACCAATTGCTGAAACACCTCGTTCTCGGTGAAACGGCAATAGCGCAGGATCTGCCTTGCCAAATCCGGGAATACCGGCGCGCCAATGGCACCGATCAGGGCCATGTACGGCAGGATGCGCTTGCCCAGCAATTGACGGTCACGAGCGGCGTTAATGACGTCGGAGAGCAGCACCGCGAGGCCTTTCATGGTGAAGTGATCCACCGAGGTGACTTCGAACCAGCGCGCGACGAGGATCTTGATCGCGGCGGCATCGGCCGAAGTGACCTTCAGGCTGTCGCCGTCCACCCGCTCGCGCTCGGCTTGCGCCGCAAGCTTGACCAGCACTTCGTTGAAGGTCTGCTCGCGCCAGGCAGCAAACTTATCCACATCGAAATCGTCGGTGTCCTGCTCGGGGGCGATCAGCGCCAGGTAGAAC
>CAURWS010000729.1:0-2631 GCA_963528485.1 uncultured Pseudomonas sp.
TCGGCTTCCTTGCTGCTGGTCTTGAATTGTCTCTTCATAGGGCACTCCTGAGCGTTGGTCCCACCCGCATGGTGCGGATGGGAACAGTTCAAGCAATAGAGTGCGCTTTTCGAGACTAATTCATTTTCGAGATGACCAACGGTGCAACCACGTTGGAGACTCAGGTGCGAGGCAGGGTGACGCCGCGCTGACCCTGGTACTTGCCGCCACGATCCTTGTAGGACACTTCACATTCCTCGTCAGACTCGAGGAATAGCATCTGTGCGACGCCCTCGTTGGCGTAGATCTTCGCCGGCAGCGTGGTGGTGTTGGAGAACTCCAGGGTCACGTGGCCTTCCCATTCCGGCTCCAGCGGCGTCACGTTGACAATGATGCCGCAGCGCGCGTAGGTGCTCTTGCCCAGGCAGATGGTCAGCACGTTACGCGGAATGCGGAAATATTCGACGGTGCGAGCCAGTGCGAAGGAGTTTGGCGGGATGATGCACACGTCGCTCTTGATGTCGACGAAGCTCTTCTCGTCGAAGTTCTTTGGATCGACGGTCGCTGAGTTGATGTTGGTGAACACCTTGAATTCATCGGCGCAGCGCACGTCGTAGCCGTAGCTGGAAACGCCGAAGGAAATCAGACGGTCGGCACCTTCGCCGCGCACCTGGCGTTCCACGAAGGGCTCGATCATGCCGTGCTCTTGCGCCATGCGGCGAATCCACTTGTCCGATTTGATGCTCATGGCGATGTCCTGAATAGCGAGGTGAAAAAGATGTCCGGCATCTTACCGGTCCCGGGCGTCGGGTTCAAAGACTGCGCGCCGCACGGGGTCCGAACCGTTTGTCATCCACCGAAATAAACGTCGAACAACCATTGGCACACTCTGGAAAAAGGGTTAAGGTGGCGCCACTGTGTTGCTTGTGTCACTGAGAATCTCTACACGATGTTGAATTTCGATCCAACCATCTCCATGAATTTTCCTGCTCTTTGCACTCAGTCTCGGCCAGGGCTTTTCCTACGCCGCAGTTAACTTTGTCCAAGGAGATACACCATGTCCAATCGCCAAACCGGTACCGTTAAGTGGTTCAACGATGAAAAAGGCTTCGGCTTCATCACCCCACAATCCGGTGACGACCTGTTCGTACACTTCAAAGCTATCCAATCTGACGGTTTCAAAACCCTGAAAGAAGGCCAACAGGTTTCTTTCGTCGCTACCCGCGGCCAGAAAGGCATGCAAGCTGAAGAAGTAACAGTTATCTAACTGTTCTGCTTCGCTGAAAGACCCCGCCCTTAAAAGCGGGGTTTTTTTATGCCTGCAGATTGTGTCAGGCAAAAAAATGTGGGAGCGAATGAATTCGCCCCCACAGGGTTCAGCAGGTTGCCAGCAATCAGTCGTCGCTGATGGAAATGTTCGGCATCGCCGGGTTTGCCGCTTCCTGCAACACGATGCGCGCGCCAACGTGGCGGGCCAGTTCCTGATAGACCATGGCGATCTGGCTTTCAGGCTCGGCGATTGCCGTTGGCTTGCCGCCGTCGGCCTGTTCGCGGATCAGCATCGACAGCGGCAGCGAGGCCAGCAGCTCTACTCCGTATTGCGAGGCCAGTTTCTCGCCGCCGCCTTCACCGAACAGGTGCTCGGCGTGACCGCAATTCGAGCAGATGTGCACGGCCATGTTTTCCATGACGCCCAGCACTGGGATGTTTACCTTGCGGAACATCTCGACACCCTTTTTCGCATCCAGCAATGCCAGATCCTGAGGGGTGGTGACGATGACCGCGCCCGCGACCGGGACTTTCTGCGCCAGGGTCAGCTGAATGTCGCCTGTGCCTGGCGGCATGTCGATGACCAGATAATCCAGGTCATTCCACGCGGTTTGCGTGATCAACTGCAGCAATGCGCCGGAGACCATCGGGCCGCGCCAGACCATCGGCGTGTTGTCGTCGGTGAGGAAGGCCATGGACATCACCTCGATGCCATGGGCCTCGATGGGCACGAACCACTTCTGATCCTTGACCTTCGGACGAGCCCCCTCGGCGATGCCGAACATTACGCCCTGACTCGGGCCATAGATGTCCGCATCGAGAATGCCCACGCGTGCGCCCTCGCGGGACAGCGCCAGCGCCAGGTTGGCCGCGGTGGTGGATTTGCCCACGCCGCCCTTGCCCGAAGCGACGGCAACGATGTTCTTGACGTTGGCCAGGCCCGGAATCTGGCCCTGAGCCTTGTGCGCGCTGATCAACGTGTTGATGTGCACCTTGGCCGATGCCACGCCGTCCAGGCCTTCGATGGCCGTTTGCAGCATCTGCGCCCAACCGTTCTTGAACAGATCGGCGGCGTAACCCAGCTCCAGCTGCACGCTGACGCGGTCGCCCTCGATGTCGATGGCACGCACGCATCCGGCGCTGACCGGGTCTTGGTTCAAATAAGGATCGGTGTACTGGCGAAGGACGGCTTCCACCGTTGCGCGATTCACAGCGCTCATGGGTCACTCCCGAAAAAGACTGAGCAAAACAGGCGGCTATCCTACCGCGTCTGTCGGATAACGGGGGCCGGGTTTTACTTTCGCGCGGCGGGGAGTATTCCGACACGCCGTGTGGGATGAAAAAAAACGCTCAGACCTTTATAGTGGCCGACCTCCGTTTCAC
>CAURWS010000730.1:0-2627 GCA_963528485.1 uncultured Pseudomonas sp.
GCCAGATAGTCAGCTTTTGGCGTACGATCACCATTTTCGTATTTGCCCTGGGCGTTAGGCTCAACGCCGCCGATTTCTCCAAACGCTCGTTGCGACAAACCCAAGCGCTCGCGTTCTTCCCTAAGCCGGGCTCCAATTCCACTCATTTGAATGCATAACCTTGTTGACCCCATCCTTACGAATGGTAGAATCCAGATAAATTTGAACGGTTTTGAACTATGCCCGGAATACGCACCGCAGCACAAGCCAAGGCCTGGCTGGAACAACAGGGCAAATCTGTTCAAGAGTTTGCTCGGGAAAACAGCGTAGACCCGGCCACGACTTATCAGATTTTGTCCGGGCGCAAAAAAGGTCGTCGCGGAGAATCCCACAAGGTCGCGGTGCTGCTGGGTATGAAGATAGGGGTGATACCGACGCCATCGACGCGCGATGACAGTACGAGCGAATAGCTTAATCAAGCCCTGCCAGACAGGATATTCCTAAAGTTAACCAATCAGAGTGACAGATCAGACCGCTGCGCAATTAGGTGCACCATTAAAAAGTGCGGCAGATATCCTTTAACGCTCATCGACTGCACGCTCCATCCAAAACAATGCAGCCTCTTCCCCCACTTGGGTGTAACCGAGCCTGAGATACAACCCGATTGCCGGATTGCTCTTGAACACCTTGAGCCTTGAGCTCGCGCATTGCCGGTCCCAGGCCATTTGCGCGACCCATTCCATGACCCACGCGCCGACTCCCTCTCCCCGATACGCCTCGATCAACTGAACATCGCGCACGTACAGGTAGCCCTTTTCGGTGGTCAGCCCGAGAAAACCAATCACCTGCCCGGCCTTTTCAATCAGATAACTCTCGCGAGTCGGCCACTCGGCATCGAAGGCTTCGGGTTGCCAGATCAGGCCGTAGCGCGCGTAATAGTCGCGCATGTTGACGCGCGTCAGCTCGCGGGCAAAGTGCAGATGCTCATCTGCGGCGGGCATTAGGCGCAACGACTGACTTCCCATGATTGATCCTCCTGATCCCTTCTGACGACACTCTATCCACTGCGCACACTGCGGCTCAATCAAGCTGATTGAATTTTCCAATTGAATAATCGCACAGGCCTGAAGTAAGCTCACACTCATTCTTTGGAGACACACGATGTTGTATTCTTCCCATTCACAGCTTCAGCACCCTGCCGACGCATTGCGTCAGGTGGCGGATCTGGCTGCCTGGGAAGCAACTGCCGCAGTCTCTGTTGCTTCTTATTTTTATGGGTATTGGTTTAGCCACTGGCGCGCCTGATACCCCACCGGCGCCCACGAATAACGGGACGCCAACCAGAGTTAACTCTACCCCCGGTCGGCCTCCCGATCGGGGGTTTCGTTTTTTTGGCCTTTGTAAAACTAACTAACGCTTCGAATCGAGGACACCGCACATGAACTACAGCACCTATTACCGCAACGACATCGACTTCGCTTGGCGATTTAGCAACCTCCGTTCGGGACAGCCAGCCGCCTCCGATCGGTCACTGACAGGTGGCAACCCAACACATCCGGCCCATACGGCCAATTGTCGAACACCCCAGTAGGTCCGCGCGGGACAACGCCCGCCGACCAGGAAGCCCTATCCATGAATTCGTCCGTCGCCGCTCAAAACCTGTCCGACCTGCCGTCCAGCCCTGTGACCCTGATCGACAGCCACCCTGCCCCACAACGTCTACCCAGCACCCTGGCGCTGAAAAACCAGCTGCCACTGAATGCCGCGCTCACCGACCAGATCGCCGCCCACCGCCAGTCGATCCGGGCCATCCTCAATGGTGAAGACTCGCGCCTGCTGGTCGTCGTTGGCCCCTGCTCCATCCACGACCCCAAATCTGCTCTGGAATACGCCGAACGCCTGGCCAATCTGGCTACCGAGGTCAGCGATCAAATGCTGCTGGTAATGCGCGCCTACGTCGAGAAACCTCGCACCACCGTGGGCTGGAAAGGCCTCGCTTACGATCCTCATCTGGATGGCACTGACGACATGGCCGCAGGCCTGACGCTGTCCCGTCATTTGATGCGCGAGATGGTCAGCCTCGGTTTGCCGATCGCCACCGAGCTGCTGCAGCCCATGGCCGCTGGCTACTTCGACGACCTGCTGAGCTGGGTCGCGATTGGTGCGCGCACCACCGAATCACAGATTCACCGTGAGATGGCCAGCGGCCTGCAAATGCCGGTGGGCTTCAAGAATGGCACCGACGGCGGACTGTCGGTGGCCTGCGACGCGATTCGCTCGGCTTCCCATGCCCATCGCCACTTCGGGATTGATCGTCATGGTCATCCAGCAATCATCGAAACCCGGGGCAACCCGGACACCCACATCGTGCTGCGCGGCGGGCACAGCGGACCGAACTTCGATGCGCAGAGTGTGGACAAGGTCAACGCCAGCCTGGACAACAACCGCATCGCCGCACGCATCATGGTCGACTGCAGCCACGCCAACAGCGGCAAGGACCCGCTGCGTCAGCCGCAGGTGTTCAACGATGTGTTGCAGCAGCGCCTGGCCGGTAATCGCACCCTGATCGGCATGATGCTGGAAAGCCACCTGTTCGAAGGCTGCCAACCCCTGAGCTACACCGCAGGCGCGGGCGAAATCGTCCCCGG
>CAURWS010000731.1:0-2624 GCA_963528485.1 uncultured Pseudomonas sp.
GCCGTACACTGTGAAGTCCGAGAACGGCAGGATGATCAGCGCCACGCCGCGAAACCCGTAATAGAAGAACAGCAGCCAGCGGTTGTCGAAACGGTCCGACAGCCAGCCTGACCCGATGGTCCCGACAAAATCGAAAATCCCCATCACCGCCAGCATCCCCGCTGCGGTGGTGGCGATCAGGCCGTAGTCGCCGCACAGGCTGATGAAGTGGGTCTGAATCAGGCCGTTGGTGCTGGCGCCGCAGATGAAAAACGTCATGAACAGCACCCAGAACGTCCAGGTTTTACATACGTCACGCAGCACGTGCAGCGGCGTGATCAGCAGCTGGGCGAAGGTCTGCTTGCTGGCCGCGGGGGGCTGGATTTCAGTGTCGCCATAGGACGGCAGCTGCAGATCGGCAGGGTGGTTGCGCATCAGTGCGAGCACCGCGACCCCGGCAATGACGATGGCCACGCAGATGCAGGTCAGCGCCGTGCGCCAGCCAAAATGCTCCGTGAGATGGGCGAGCATCGGCATGAATACCAATTGGCCGGTGGCGGAACTGGCTGACAGCAGACCCATGGCGATCCCGCGACGTTGCGAGAACCAGCGGGTGGCGACCGTTGCGCCAAGGACCATGGCCGTGAGGCCGGTGCCGAACCCCACCACCAGGCCCCACAGCACCACCAGTTGCCAGAATTGGGTCATGAACAGCGACAGGATCATGCCGCTGGCGACCAGGCTCAGCGCCGTCAGCACCACCCGACGCATCCCGAAGTGATTCATGAACGCCGCAGCGAAGGGGCCAACCAGACCGAACAGGGCGAAACGCACCGCCAATGCCGAGGAAATTCCCGCCGTATCCCAGCCGAACTCAGCCTCCAGCGGCTTGATGAACACCCCCGGCGCGCCCACTGCGCCAGCCATCACCAGCATGGTCAGGAAGGTCACCGCCAGAACGACCCAGCTGTAGTGAATGCGACGACGAGACAGCGACGCCGCCAGAACAGACGAAACCATGAGTGAATCCCCGAAAAAGCCAGTGCGTGAATTTGGAGTATGATCGTTAGCCAATATTCACGCTCAGACGGGGCGTACCCGTCAAGGGAGTATTTCGGGATGTTTCAGATGGTGAAGGCGTTCAGCCGGTCGAGAGGAGGCGTGGCTGCTGTGGGAGTGACAGGGTGGGGGCTGAATCCGCATCAAGACCCATGAGCGGATTACAAGGTGTTATGCGCCTATCAAGCCAAACCGCTACTATCGCGCCCATTCAGCCCCTCGTCGTGCCGAGCCACCCATGGACAGATTTCAGGAAATGCAGGTCTTCATCGCCGTGTGCGAGGAGCGCAGCTTCGCCACGGCGGCGCGGCGCTTGAACATGTCGGCCCCCAGCGTCACCCGGGCGGTGGCGGCGCTGGAAAAGCGCATCGGCACGCTGCTGTTGTCGCGCACCACCCGCAGCGTGCACCTGAGCGAAGCGGGGCAGCGTTACCTCACCGATTGCCGACGCATCCTCAGCGAACTCGAAGAAGCCGAAGACTCGGCCGGCGGCAGCATCGCCGCGCCGGTCGGGCAACTGACGGTTACCGCCTCGCTGCTGTTCGGCGAGCTGTTTGTCATGCCGCTGGTGGTGGGCTACCTGCAGCAATACCCTGGCGTCAGCGTCAACGCGCTGCTGCTCGATCGCGTCACGCACATGGTCGAAGAGGGCATCGATGTCGCCGTGCGTATCGGCCATTTGATGGACAGCAGTCAGCACGGTGTGAAGGTCGGTGAAGTGCGGCGGGTGCTGTGTGCCTCGCCGGCCTATATCGCCGCCCATGGCAGGCCCCGGCATCCGCTGGACTTGAAGGAACACCGGTTGATCGTCTCGGCGGCCAGCGTACTGGTGCGGCGTTGGGAGTTCATGGAAGGCGGCAAACCGCTGCAGGTCGATCTGCAATCGCGCCTGACCGTTTCCGCCAACCAGGCGGCGATCACCGCTGCGAAAATGGGTTGGGGCGTGACGCGGGTCCTGTCTTATCAGGTCGCCAGCGCGGTGGCGAACGGCGAACTGGAGCTGATTCTGGAGGATTTCGAAGAGCCGCCGCTGCCCGTTCACGTCTGCTATCAGGCCGAGCGCAAGGTCTCGGCCAAGGTGCGCACCTTCGTCGATTATTGCGTCGAGCGCATGACCCAGGATCCCGCGATCAAGGCGGCCGGGCGGAGCCGCGGCTGATGGACCGTCATCAGCAGATGCTGATTTTCGACAGTGTGGCCAGCGAGCAAGGGCTGGCGGCGGCGTCCCGGCGTCTGGGCATCTCCGAGGCCACGGTCAGCCGTTCCCTCGCCGCGCTGGAGAAGCGTCTGGGCACAGTCTTGCTGGAGCGCAGCACCCGCGGTGTCACCCTGACCGACGTGGGAAGGGTGTTCGCCAGCGATTGCGCACGTTTGCTGCGCGCCGCCGATGAGGCTGACGCGTCGGCCAACGGGCTGCACAGCGAGCCGCGGGGGATGCTCAATCTGGTCACGCCGCTGATGTTCGGCGAACGCTTGCTGCTGCCCGTGGCGCTCGACTTTCTAGACATCTGGCCAGGCATCGAGATGTCGATGGTCTATCAGGACCGCTTCCCCAACCTTCACGAAGAGGGTGTCGATGTCGCCGT
>CAURWS010000732.1:0-2624 GCA_963528485.1 uncultured Pseudomonas sp.
CGCCCTGCTCTGCCCAACGCCGGGCCCAGCGCAGGTAGGACGCAGGCCCCAGGTCCTGGCGAATGTCCAGCAGCGTTGCGTTGGCCTCGGCCTCGGCGCTGACCACCGGGAACGCATTGGCGTACACGCCGATCTCGACATCTTCCCCTGCCCCCTCGATCACCTGCCGCGCGACAATCACTGCCTGGCCCATGACCTCGGGCTGGCTGCAATTGAACAGCACCGCCTTAGCGCCCAGTTCCAGCGCCACGCTGACGGCCTGGGCCACGGATTCGCCAGAGCGCAAACGCGGCCCGTGCGCCGGGTCGTCGCTGAGGGTGAATGACAGCCACAGTGGTTTGTCCTGCCCGGCCCATTCCCTATACAACGCCTCATGCACCGCGCGCACTTCGGCGATGGAGCTTTGGGTCTCCGCCAGCCAGACATCGACATGGGAACGCAGACCTTCGATCAGCACCCGGTGGATGGCCACCGAACGCTGATGATCGAACAGGTCCGGGCGATACGAGCCCAACGCCGGTGGCAACGACCCGGCCACCCAGACCTGCTCGTCGCCGCGCTGCGCTGCCCCTCGGGCCAGGCGCCCGGCCAGTTCAGCCAGCTCAAGGCCTTGGGCCGCAAAGCGTTCTTCTCCCAGATGAAACGGCACCAGCGCGTAGCTGTTGCTGGTGAGAATCCGCGCCCCGGCGTCGACGTAGGACAGGTGCGCCTCAAGCACGAACTCCGGCGCTTCGATCAGCGCCAGCGCCGACCATTCCGGCTGGCGAAACGGCGCGCCGATGCGTTGCAGTTCACGCCCCATGCCGCCGTCGAGCAGACGCAGTGCTGGCCGACTCATTGCACGCTCCCGACACTTTGCACGCCCAGCCACTTGTTGACCTGTGCAGGGTTGGCCGCGACCCAGGCCTTGGCGGCTGCGTCGGCAGGCTGCTTCTCTTTTTCGATTTTCAGGATCAGGTCGTTCAGCGCCTGCGGGTCGATGGCGACGTTTTCCAGGAAGCTTGCGATACGCGGCGCACGTTTTTCCAGCGCCGTGGAGGTCAGCACATACACCTTGGCGTCCGGGTAGGCGCAGGTGATGTGGCTCTTGTTTTTCCAGTCGGCGTCAACCGTGGGGCTGATGAATTTCCAGCAACCGTCGGCCTTGTACAGCGGGTCGTCCTTCTTGTTGTCCTGGGCATAACCGTCAAACTTGGGCTCATCCAGGCGGCGCAGGTCGAAGGCCGAGAAGATCCAGTCCGGCGTGTAGGCATAGAACACCACGCCTTTGTTGGCTTTGTAGGCCGCCGCCAGCTTGGCGTAGGTCACCGAGGCTTCGGTGGACACCGCTTCGAACTTGTCGGCAAAGCCGTAATCCTTGGCCTTGACCTCGCCGATGTAGGTCGACTCCCAGCCTGCCGGCCCCACCAGCAGCTGCGCCTGACCGCCGCCCAGCGGCTCGAAAAGCTTGGCCACCTCAGGCTTTTTCAGGTCGTACACCGAGTGCACGTTATATTTGTCCTGGATGTAACCGGGGATGTAGAAACCCTGAACGCCGAGGTACGGCTGCTTGTTCGGCACCAGCGAACGGGTGCCGCCGGTGACGTACTTGGCCCAGGCGGCCGACTGGTTCGGCAGCCAGATATCGGTGAGCACATCCACCGAGCCGTCGCCCTTGGCGGCGGCTGCGAACAGGATCGGCACGTCGCCCGCCAGGTACGACACGTCACCGTCCAGACGGGTGCTGATGATCTCGCCGAGGATGTGCTGGATGGCGATGGCGCCGGTCCAGTTCTGTTCGCCGATGACCACTTTGTCTTTGGCGAAAGCGGATGAAACGGGCAGCAGTGCAGCCACGAACGCGGCGAGCAGGGAGACGCGGGGCAGTGTTTTCATGATTAGCCTCATGAGTGAAGTAAAGAGCGATCTCGCTTACGCAAGGCCGATTGAATGATTCGGTCGGGGATCAGCGCGCAGAACACGATGGCTGCGCCGGCGAGCATGCCTTCGCCACCCTTGATGTTGCGCAGCGCAGTCATCACGTCGTAACCCAGGCCGCCGGCGCCGATCAGCGCGGCGACCACCACCATCGACAGGCTCATGACGATGGTCTGGTTGATGCCCAGCAAGAGCGACCCCGAAGCCAGTGGCAGCTCGACTTTGGTCAGGGTCTGCCAGGGCGTCGCGCCATGGGCGACGGCGGCTTCCACGGTGTTTTTCGGCACTTCATGGATGCCCAGGGCGGTGAGGCGAATCATCGGCGCAAGGGCGAAGATCACCGTAGCGATTACCGCCGGCGTCTTGCCCACCGAGAAGAACGCCACCGCCGGGATCAGGTAAACGAAGGTCGGCAGCGTCTGCATGACGTCGAGCACCGGGGTGATCACCCGCTTGGCCAACGGGCGCTTGGCCACCAGAATCCCCGCCGGCACACCGATGATCAGCACGATCAGCACCGACGAGCCCACCAGCGCCAGGGTGGCCACGGTGCGATCCCAAAACCCGAAAAAGCCGATATAGGCCAGCGCCGCCGCGCTGGTGAGTGCCAGGGCAGCCCCCGCCGAACGCCAGGCGAGAAACACCAGGCTCAACGCCGCCACCGGCCATGGCAGCCAGCCCAGCACGCCTTCAATGCCATCAATGAC
>CAURWS010000733.1:0-2622 GCA_963528485.1 uncultured Pseudomonas sp.
GACGCCGCAGAACGCGACTTGGGTGCAGGCCGAACGCAGGCGATGTGGAGTGGGCAGCGCGACATGGATGTCGCGCTAGCCGCCCCCCGCCATGGATGGCGGATGGCGGCGTGCCCACGGAACATCGCCGGAGTGAGGGAACCTCGACGAAGGAGAGGCCAAACCAGGAGCAAAGCGTTTTTGGTTACTTTTGGGGCGCCTTTGCCAAAAGTGACCCGCTGTAAGAGCGGAACCAATATTCGCGTCACCCCGAATAACGGATATTCACCCTATTCCAATACCCCCCAATACCAGGCTCGCTCCTACCGTAATAGGCCTGTAAACTCCCGCCATTGCTGTCTGGAGTAACTTATGCGCGAAGAGTTGAACCAAGGCCTGATCGACTTTCTCAGGGCCTCTCCCACCCCGTTTCACGCCACTGCAACCCTGGTGCAACGTCTCGAAGGCGCAGGTTTTCAGCGCCTGGACGAACGCGAGCCATGGCGCACCGAAGCCGGTGGCCGCTACTACATCACCCGCAACGACTCCTCTATCGTCGCCTTCAAACTCGGCCGCCTGTCGCCCCTGCTCGGCGGTATCCGCCTGGTCGGCGCCCACACCGACAGCCCGTGCCTGCGGGTCAAACCGCAGCCTGAACTGCAACGCCAGGGCTTCTGGCAGCTCGGCGTTGAAGTCTATGGCGGCGCCCTGCTCGCCCCGTGGTTCGACCGCGACCTGTCGCTGGCCGGCCGCGTCACCTTTCGTCGAGACGGCAAGGTCGAGAGCCAGCTGATCGACTTCAAGCAACCGATCGCGATCATCCCCAACCTGGCGATCCACCTCAACCGCGCCGCCAACGAAGGCTGGCCGATCAACGCGCAGAACGAACTGCCGCCGATCCTCGCCCAAGTGGCAGGTGATGAACGTGCCGATTTCCGTGCGCTGCTGACCGACCAGCTGGCACGTGAGCACGGCCTGAACGCCGACGTGGTGCTCGATTACGAGCTGAGCTTCTACGACACCCAGAGCGCCGCGGTCATTGGCCTCAATGGCGACTTCATCGCCGGCGCGCGGCTGGACAACCTGCTGTCGTGCTTCGCTGGCCTGCAGGCGCTGCTCAATGCCGAAGGCGAAGAAACCTGCGTGCTGGTCTGCACCGACCACGAAGAAGTCGGTTCGACCTCGGCCTGCGGCGCTGACGGCCCGATGCTGGAGCAAGTGCTGCAGCGTCTGCTGCCAGAAGGCGACGACTACGTGCGTACCGTGCAGAAATCGCTGCTGATTTCCGCCGACAACGCCCACGGCGTGCACCCCAACTACGCCGATAAACACGACGGCAACCACGGCCCGAAACTCAACGCCGGCCCCGTGATCAAGGTCAACAGCAACCAGCGCTACGCCACCAACAGCGAAACCGCAGGGTTCTTCCGCCATCTGTGCATGGCCGAAGAAGTCCCGGTGCAGAGCTTCGTGGTACGCAGCGACATGGCCTGCGGCTCGACCATCGGCCCGATCACCGCCGGTCACCTGGGCGTGCGCACCGTGGACATTGGCCTGCCGACCTTCGCCATGCACTCGATCCGCGAACTGGCCGGCAGCCAGGACCTCGCGCATCTGGTCAAGGTGCTGACGGCGTTCTATGCCAGTGCAGAACTGCCGTAAGACCATCGCGCGGGCACTCCCCGACCTGATGGCCAATGCCTACTGTGGGAGCCTGCCTGGTGCGGGCTTCCACGATGTGATGTAACGCCCCTGCCGACTGAGGTTGATGACCCGGTGACTGCCTTTTCCCGCACCTGCACCCTGTCGCGCCTGCTGCTGATCTGTCTGCTGGCGCTGTTCCCCTTCGCGTTCACCCAGGCCGCCGGGCTGCCCAGCCTGTTGAGCGGTCAGAAAGCCCAACCGCAAGCGCAGGAGCCCCTGGGCCAGTCGCTGGATGAGGTGATCACCTCCCTTGAAAACGATCAGCAACGCGCCAAGTTGCTCGACGACCTGAAGAAGCTGCGCGACGTCACGAAAAAAGCTCAACCCGCCGCCGAGCAAGGCGTGCTGGGCCTGATCGGCAGCACCCTGTCGGAATTCGAGAAGCAGTTCACCGGAAACGACAGCCCCGTCAGTCGCTGGGTGGACGAGATTTCCCTGGCCGAGCAGGAGCTGATGGACCTGATGCTGCCGGCCAATCAGTGGTGGCCGATCATCTTCAGCTTCGCCGTGGTGATTGCCCTGTGGAGCCTGCTGGCGGCCGCGCTGATCTGGCTCAGCCATCGGGTGCGGGTGCGTTTCGGGTTATCGGAAGAGTTGCCGCAGCACCCACGTCCTACCGACATGCTGCGCTTCGCCCTACGTAAATTGGGGCCGTGGCTGATTGCGTTGGTGATCACCGTATACCTCAGCTATTCCCTGCCGCCCTCGCTGGGTCGTGATCTGGCGATGGTGCTGGCCTATGCGCTGGTGGTCGGCACGCTGTTCTCGGCGATCTGCGTGATTGCGTTTTCCCTGCTCGACGGTCCTCATCGTCATCAGGCGCTGTACATCCTGCGCCATCAGGCGTTTCGGCCGCTGTGGTGGATCGGCAGTTTCGCCGCGTTCGGTGTCCACGGGCCTGTTCATCATTCGTTTCCGTCGTCCCATCGCGCACCTGAT
>CAURWS010000734.1:0-2622 GCA_963528485.1 uncultured Pseudomonas sp.
GCGCTTCTTCGACCAGATTCGCTTCTACCCGGTCAGCGCTGATGAACTGTTGAAGATCCGCCGCGATTTCCCTCTCGGTCGTTATCCGCTACAGATCGAACACAGCACACTCAATCTGGCCGATTATCAAGGGTTTCTGGCGAAGGAAGCCGAGAGCATCGCGAGCTTTCGGGCGCAGCAGCAAGGCGCCTTCAATGCCGAACGCGAGCGCTGGATCGCCAACGGGCAGGCCACCTTTGAAAGCGACGAAGCGCTGGCCGAAACCGCCGAACAAGCGCCGCTGCAATCCGGGCAGACCAGCGTCGACAGCCACATCGCCGGCAACCTGTGGCAGGTGCAGGTCGAGGTGGGTCAGCGGGTCGATGCGGGTGAGCCGTTGGTCATTCTGGAATCGATGAAAATGGAAATCCCGGTGCTCGCGCCCTGCTCCGGCATCGTGCGTGAAATTCGCGTGCAGCCAGGCTCTGCGGTGCGTGCGGGGCAGCGAGTGGTTGTTCTAGGGCCTTTGGCCAGCCAGGACTGCTAGCGCTCCAGTGAAAGGCGGTGGCCGCGCTCCATCGCCTTTCACGCGCAAGCGCAAAACGCCCATGGCGCGAGGAGGTGGCGACAGGCTAGCATGTCTCGTTTAATGGACTACTTACTCAAGCGGACTGGTCATGCCCCTTCGTTCCACGCTCCACTCACAACGCTCCCTGCTGTTGACGTTGGTGATCCTGTTGGGGAGCGGCTTTCTGGCGACATCCTTGCTCAGCTACTTCGCGTCGCGCGATGCGATTCGCGACAGCATCGTTAACACCGAACTGCCGCTGACCTCCGACACGGTGTACTCCGAGATCCAGAAGGATCTGGTGCGCCCTGTTCTGATCTCCTCGATGATGGCCCGCGACACCTTCGTGCGCGACTGGGTGGTGGCCGGCGAACAAGACCCGCAACAGATGACCCGCTACCTCAAGGAGGTCATGGATCACTACGGCGCCTACACCTCGTTTTTTGTCTCCGACCACAGCCTGACCTACTACCAGGCCAAGGGCGTGCTGAAGAAAATCAAACCCGACGAGTCTCGCGACACCTGGTATTACCGAGTGCGCGACATGGCCGAGCCTTACGAGATCAACGTCGACCCGGACCTGGCGAACAAGGACAACCTGACCTTCTTCATCAACTACAAGGTGTTCGACTACAACGACAACTTCATCGGCGCCACCGGCGTGGGCCTGACCGTCGATGCAGTGATCAAGCTGATAGACCGCTATCAGCAGCGTTATCAGCGCAGCGTGTATTTCGTCGACGCGTTCGGCCGGTTGGTGCTGACTGGCGCCGAGGGCGGCCCGCAAGGGGCGAAGATCGGCCAGGTGCTGCGCGAACTGCCCAACCTCAAAGACCTGCAAGCGCAGATGCCCAAACCCCGGAGCGGCAGCTACCAGTACGACTCCCGAGACGATGCACACTTTCTCAACGTGCGTTACATCCCGGAGCTGAACTGGTACCTGTTCGTCGACAAGCGCGAAGACGGCGCCCTGAACGACATTCGTCAGTCGCTGTACCTGAACCTGTCGATCTGCCTGGCCGTGATGCTGCTGGTGTTGTACCTGCTACATCGGGTCATCCGCCGCTTCCAGCTGCGCATCGAGACTCAGGCCATGGTCGACAGCCTGACCGGGCTGCCCAACCGCCGTGGTTTTGACCGGATCGCCATGAAAGCCATCGAAGACACGCGACGCGAGCACAAGTCGCTGTCGGCGATGCTGCTGGACCTGGACTACTTCAAGCGCCTGAACGACACCCACGGCCATCTCGCCGGTGACGAAGTGCTGATCGGATTTGCCGATGACGTACGCCGTTGCCTGCGTGAGAGCGACATCATTTGCCGCTGGGGGGGTGAGGAGTTCATCATCCTGCTCAAGGACACCAACAGCAGCGGTGCCCGACGCGTCGCCGAGAAAATCCGCCTGCTGGCCGAGCAGCACACCTACGTGTTCACAGGCTCGGCCCTGCAGGTCACGGTCAGCCTGGGCGTGACCGAACTGCACCCCGGCGACACCCTGCAAAGCCTGATCGCCCGCGCCGACCAGGCGCTCTACAGCGCCAAACAGGGCGGCCGCAATCAGGTCTGTACCGAAATGGCAGAACCGGCATGAACACACCCGTAAACAGCCCCGGCACCTGCCCGGTGTGCGGCATGAGCAACCGCTGCACCCTGGCCGACCCGCGCACGGTGGATCAGGCGTGCTGGTGCTTCACCGAAACCATCGACCCCGCGGTGCTGGCGGCGTTGCCCGAAGCGTTGCGGGACACGTCGTGCCTGTGTCCGCGTTGTGCCGGTCTTGTCGAAGCAGCCCAGGCGCCACAAACCCTGTAGGAGTGAGCTTGCTCGCGAGGGCGCCATGCCAGACGGTATAAACCTGTCGGATGCATCGGCCTCATCGCGAGCAAGCTCACTGCTACAGAGGCGACTGACGTAAAATCGACATCATCAATTCCTGCTCCCGAATCCCATGCGCCTCGACCGCTTGCTCAGCAACCTCCCCCGCTTCAGCCGCAAGGACGTGCGCCTGGCCCTGCTCGCGGGTCGCGTGACCGTCGACGGCGTGACCATCAAGGACCCGCTGCACGACGTCCGCG
>CAURWS010000735.1:0-2617 GCA_963528485.1 uncultured Pseudomonas sp.
CCCCCTCGGCCCTGACCGTGCAGATTCAGCAACTGGAGGAATGGCTCGGCGTGACCCTGCTGGAGCGCAGCCCGCGTCAGGTCAGCCTCACCGCTGCCGGGCAGAACAATCGCGGCCCGATGGAAAAACTGCTGCTGGACCTGGACAACATCGTCAGCGGCTCGCGGGATCTGGCGGCGTTGCGGCGAGGCGTGGTGACCATCGCCGCCCTGCCCTCGCTGTGTGCCGGGGCGCTGCCGCCGATTCTGAAAACCTTCCGCGAACAGTTCCCCGGCGTCGAAGTGCGGCTGCGCGACGTGGTGGCGCAACGCATCGACGCCTTGGTGCGTGACGGCGAGGTGGATTTCGGGCTGGGGGTGCGGGCGCGGATGAGCCACGGCCTGGATTTTGAAGTGGTGATGGTCGACCGCCTGAGCCTGTTCGTGCCGCTGGATCATCCGCTGGCAAGGCGTGGGTCGATTGCACTGGCTGAACTGGTCGGGCAACCGATCATCCTGACTGGCCGCGACAGCAGCGTGCGTGAACGGGTGGAACAACTCTTTGCCGAAGAAGGATTGACTCTGACACCGGGGCTGGAAGCGAACTACATGTCCACGGTCATGGCGTTGGTGCGGCAGGGTTTGGGGATGACGCTGCTGCCGGAATCCGCCGACGAAGGCCGTGGCGACCTGGCGCAGGTTCGGGTCGAGCATGCGGGGGTGAATCGCGAGATTGGCTTGATCACGCGGGCGGGATTCGAGATGAGCCCGGCGGCGACGCGGTTTGTGGACTTGATGAAGAAATCTCTGCCAGCGGTCACTACGTAGCCGTCCGGCCGTGCTGCTACGGGCGTTCACTCAACAACATCGGTGAACCACAGGCACCGGCCACACTGCAAAACCCTCTTGCAGCTTGCGGCTTAAAGCGTGCAGCTGCCCCATGGCTGAACGCCACCTGAACACCTGCACAAATCCTGAAAAACGCAAAAAAACAAGTATGCTCATTCAATAATGAGTATCATTATGTTACACATTGGCTGAATGCGAATGGCTTTACAACGCGTTCACGCTACACACCCTATCAGATTTACACCGGTGATAAATGCTCGTTCCTTTTTTGATCATGCTGCGCGAAGGGATTGAAGCCGCGCTTATCGTAGGCATCATTGCCAGCTACCTGAAACAGACCGGCCGCGGCGAATGGATGCCCGCCGTCTGGATCGGCGTGTTCCTGGCCGCAGCCCTGGCGCTGTTCGTCGGGGGCGGCCTGGAAATGGTCAGCGCCGAATTCCCGCAGAAACAACAGGAACTGTTCGAAGGCGTGGTCGGCCTGGTGGCTGTGGTGATCCTCAGTTCCATGGTCGTGTGGATGCGCAAGGTCGCCCGCTCGGTCAAGCATGACCTGCATCAATCCCTGGACGCCGCCCTCGCTGGCTCGAAAAACCAGACCTACGCGCTGATCGCCATGGTGTTCTTCGCCGTCGCACGCGAGAGCCTGGAAACCGTGTTCTTCCTGCTGGCCGTGTTCCAGCAGAGCGAAGGCGCTTCGGGCCCGCTGGGTGCACTGTTCGGCCTGATCATCGCGGTGGCGATCGGCGTGGCTATCTATAAAGGCAGCCTGCGCCTGAACCTGAGCCGTTTCTTCCGTTACACCGGCCTGTTCATCCTCGTCGTTGCGGCGGGCATTCTGGCCAACTCGGTTCGTTCGCTGCACGAAGCCGGTATCTGGAACCACTTCCAGGACGTGGTCTTCGACATCAGCGCCATCCTGCCGATGGATGGCCCGACCGGTTCGGTGCTGGCCGGCATGTTCGGTTATCAGGATGCGCCGACCGTCAGCGTGCTCGTAGCGTACCTGGCCTATCTGGTCTTCGCGCTGTTCCTGTTCTTCAAGCCGCAGGCGCGGGTGGTGAGTTTGCCCACCCGCCCGGCCCATGAACACGGCCACTCTTCCTCAGTTACGAACAAATAAGGGCAATCATGACCAGTCAGACCGGCCTTCCTCCCCAGAATGCCAAGCCTAAACGCGCCCTGCAATTTGCCGTCGCAGGGTCGGTGATTCTGATGATCGCGGCAGGCGCCATGTTCTATTTCGCCTCCCAGGCCGCGCAGAAAAAGCGCGTGGCCAACGGCGGTAACGAAACGGTCGTAACCATCAACGCCAAAAGCTGCGAGCCGAACGAGATCACCGTGCCGGCAGGCAAGCACGCGTTTCGCATCGTCAACGCCTCCGAGCGTGCCGTGGAATGGGAAATTCTCGACGGCGTGCTGGTGGTCGAGGAGCGCGAAAACATCGTTCCGGGCCTGAGCCAGATCATCAATGCCAACCTGCAACCCGGCGACTACGCCATCACCTGCGGCCTGCTGAGCAACCCGCGCGGCGTGCTGCATGTGACCCCGACGGCCGAATCCGAAGCCGCCGCCAAGGCCCGTCCTTCGATGGTCGCCTTCATCGGCCCGCTGTCTGAATACCGCGTCTACTTGAGCACCCAGAGCAGCGCGCTGATCCGCGCCACAGCCGATCTGCAGCAGGCCATCGACAGCGGCGACCTGGCCGCCGCGCAAAAGGCCTACGCCCCGGCCCGCGCCGTTTACCAGCGCATCGCCCCTGCGGCGCAGCGTCTGGCCGAGCTGGACAA
>CAURWS010000736.1:0-2612 GCA_963528485.1 uncultured Pseudomonas sp.
ATGCTGAATATCGCGCTGCGCGCCGCCCGCAGCGCCAGCGAATTGATTTTCCGCTCCATCGAGCGCCTGGATACCATCAAGGTCGACGAAAAAGACGCGAAAGACTACGTCACCGAAATCGATCGCGCAGCCGAGAAGACCATCATCGATGCTCTGCTCAAAGCCTACCCGACCCACGGCATCCTCGGCGAAGAAACCGGCCTTAAAGAAGGCACCGACGAAGGCGCTGATTACCTGTGGATCATCGACCCGCTGGACGGCACCACCAACTTCGTTCGTGGCGTTCCGCACTTCGCCGTCAGCATCGCCTGCAAATACCGTGGCCGCCTGGAACACGCCGTTGTTCTGGACCCGGTGCGCCAGGAAGAATTCACCGCCTCCCGTGGCCGCGGCGCTCAGCTGAACGGTCGTCGCCTGCGCGTCAGCCCGCGCAAGAGCCTGGAAGGCGCCCTGCTGGGTACCGGCTTCCCGTTCCGCGAGAACCAGCTGGATAACCTGGAAAACTACCTGAACATGTTCCGTTCGCTGGTCGGCCAGACCGCCGGCATCCGCCGCGCTGGCGCTGCGAGCCTGGACCTGGCCTACGTGGCTGCCGGTCGCTTCGACGCCTTCTGGGAGTCGGGCCTGTCCGAGTGGGACATGGCTGCTGGCGCCCTGCTGATTCAGGAAGCAGGCGGTCTGGTCAGCGACTTCAACGGCGGTCACGATTTCCTCGAAAAAGGCCACATCGTTGCCGGCAATACCAAGTGCTTCAAAGAAGTGCTGAAGTCGATCGCTCCGTTCGTACCGACGTCGCTGAAGCGCTAAGCTTCACAGCTGCGAAAACCGGCCCAGTGCCGGTTTTTTTATGCCTGGCGCAACGGCCTGCGCCCGCTCAGCTCTCGAGACAAATCGATGAAGTTCTGCAGGGGCGGCAGCTTATTGAAACTGCGACAGACCAGCGTGATCGGTGCATGCAGTCGAGGCCGGGCGTTGGCAATCGGGCAGTACACGACGCTCTCCTTGTGCACATCGCGCATTGACGCCGGCACGATGGAAATTCCCGCCCCGGCGGCCACCAGGCTGACATTGGTGAGCATGCGCTCGACTTCGAAGGCGATCTTCGGATTGAAGCCTGCGCGCTGGCAGGCCTTGATCAGATTGGCGTACATCCCCGGCGCGCCTGGGCGACGGACCAGAATGAACTGCTCGTTGGTCAGATCACCCAATGAAATCGCCGGCCCTTCGCCCCCCGCCTCATGCCCTGCCAACAGACGATGACCCAAAGGCAGGGTCAGCAGCATTTCCTCGTTGAGCAAACGATGAAACTCGATGCTCTGATGCCGTCCCACCGGCGCCCTGAGAATCCCCACATCGACACTGCTGTCGATGGCCGCCTCGGTCAGTTGCTGCGCACTGCCCTCTTTTAATGCAACAGCTACACCGGGAAAACGCTCACGGTATGCGCGGATGATGCGAGGGATCAGCGGATGAGCCGCTGCCGAGCTGGTGAACCCCACGCACAATTGACCCTCGATGCCATGAGCCGCGCGTGACGCCTTGAGCGAGCCTTCTTTGACTCGCGCCAGAATGTCCTGCGCCTCCCGCAGGAAAACCTGCCCGCCCGCTGTCAGATCCACGCCCTTGGGATGACGCTTGAACAGCTCGAAACCCAGCTCGTCCTCCAGCGCACGAATCTGCTGGCTCAGTGGCGGCTGTTGCATGTTCAGGCGTGCAGCGGCACGGGTGAAATGCCGCTCTTCGGCCACCATGACGAAATAGCGCAGATGACGAAGCTCCATGGTGGTCTATCCCGCAGCGAGGTTTTATGATTGCCGCCTGGTCGATGCGACATTGGTCGGCAAGCGTGCCCAATCCGCCTGACACTGACAAGGCGCGCCCATAACAATAAATAAGCACACTCCGGAACGCCGATGCCCCACAGGCTTTTGAGCAGCACCACCTTGCAACTGCTTGTCGCCATTGTCTGTGGCGCGCTGCTTGGCGTGTTCGCTCCACCCTTGGCGGTAGCGATGAAACCGCTGAGCGACGGATTCATCCGCGTCATCGGCTGGCTCATGCCCTTCATGATGTTCCTGCTGATCGCCTCCGGCGTCGCGGGCCTTGAAGTCAGGCAGCGCGGTCTGGCGGGCAAGATATGGGTCTACTTTCAGACGATGGCGCTGTTGGCGCTGTCCTTGAGCCTTGTGGTCGCCGAACTCACGCAGCCCGGCGCGGGGGCCGCGTTGAACCTCTCCAGTGCTCCGGCGAGCCTTGCGCATATTCAGCCCCATACGTCAGGTTTTTCGTGGGCCGCTGCAGGCTCGATTCTTTTACGCGCACTCACCCAGAACCCGATCCTGCAGGTCATGCTCGCAGGGCTGTTCACCGGCGTGGTGATGATGCGCACCAGAGGCCATCGACAGGGAGAACGGTTACACGGGCTGCTGGAAAAAATGGTGTCATGGCTGTTCAGGGGCTTGAGGCTGATCCTGCGTTTCGCCCCTCTCGCAGCGTTTGGCGCCATCGCGTTCACCTTCGGCAAGTACGGCACCGCGTCAGCATGGCCGTTGCTCAAGTTTGTGGCGGTAATGTATGTGACCAGCGCGCTGTTCGTATTGCTGGTGCTGATT
>CAURWS010000737.1:0-2612 GCA_963528485.1 uncultured Pseudomonas sp.
CAGAACCTGTGGGAGCCGGCTTGCTGGCGAAAGCGGTGTGTCAGACAACATGACTTTGAATGGCACACCGCTTTCGCCAGCGAGCCGGCTCCCACGGCCTTCGGCCAGAATCAAAAGCAGATTGCTGGCGTCTATACCCGCGTCCGAGCGCAAATGAATTTATCTCAGTGTCCAGTCAAGCCCGATTGTGTAACGATGTTTGGCTTAAATGATGACTGCTCATTGCCAAGGACAGCACCCCGATGCTCGCCGCACTCAGACATTACCCTGCCTCAGTCAATCTCCTGCTGTCCTCGTCGCTGTTTCTGACGCTGGGCAGGGCGATCACCTTGCCGTATCTGGTGATTTATCTGTCCTCCAATTTCACGCTGGGCATCAGCGACATCGGCATGATCGTCGGCAGCGCGCTGATCGTAGGTTCCTTGCTGAGCCTCTACGGCGGCTACCTCACCGACAAGCTGTCGAGTTACAAGCTGATCCTGTGTTTCACCGGGTTCTTCTTCGTCGGCTTCATCGGCATGTGCCTGACGGGGCGGTTGTGGCTGTTCTTTCTGTTTCTGGTGTCGTTCAACTTCGCCTATTCGGTGATCGACATCGTGGTCAAGGCCGCGTTCGGCAAGCTGCTGCCGGTGGCCGAGCAGAGCAAGGTGTTTTCGGTGCGCTACACGCTGATCAACATCGGCTACGCGGTCGGGCCGTTCATTGGCGCGGGGCTGGCGCACTGGAACATGAAGCTGCCGTTCCTGATGTCGGCGGCGCTGGGGCTGGGCTTTTTCGTGGTCTATTCGATCTACGGCGACCGCAAATTGAGTTCGGCGGACCCGGCCAATGCGCCAGTCTCTTTCCTCGCTGTGGGGCGGATTCTGCTCAAGGACTATCGGCTGGTCTGCTTCACCGCGGGCGGTGTGCTCAGCGCCGTGGTGTTCGGCCAGTTCACGGCTTACATCTCGCAGTATCTGGTGACCACAAGCACCCCGGAATTCACCTACGAGGTCATCAGCTCGGTGGTCGCCGTCAACGCGACGGTGGTGATCTGCCTGCAGTATTTCGTCGGCAAACACATCAGCCATCAGCACCTCAATCAGTGGCTGACGGCCGGTTTCAGCCTGTTCCTGATGGGCGTGGTCGGCTTCGCGATGTCGAGCACCGTGCTGCATTGGGCCCTGGCCGTGGCGGTGTTCACCCTGGGCGAGATCATCGTCTTCCCGGCCGAATACATGTTCATCGACCGCATCGCCCCGACCCACCTGCGCGGCATGTATTACGGCGCGCAGAACCTGTCCAACCTTGGCGGCGCACTGGGGCCGGTGTTGTGCGGTTTTGCCCTGGCCACGCAGCCTCCGGCGTTCATGTTCTATATGCTGGCGGGCTTTATCGTGGCGGGCGGCTGTTTCTATCTGTTGGGGGCTTCGTACTCCAAGCGCCACGAACAACCTTCCAACCCCGGTGATCCGTTTCGATGAGTGCGCTTTCTCCACTGGATGCCTGGCAACAGGCGGTCGACACACAAGGTTTTCAGCCCGACGCCGCCCAGCGCGAGGCCGCGCAGCAATTGCAGGCCTGCTGGCAGGCGCTGCGTGACGGCAAGCCTCACGCCGGGCTCAAGGGCGTCTACCTCTGGGGCCCGGTGGGGCGCGGCAAGACCTGGCTCATGGACCGGTTTTTCGAGGGCCTGACCGTGCCGGCGCGGCGTCAGCATTTTCATCACTTCATGCGCTGGGTGCATCAGCGCCTGTTTCAACTGACCGGCGTCCCCAAGCCCCTTGAGGTGCTGGCCCACGAACTGGCCCAGGACGTGCGCGTGCTGTGTTTCGACGAGTTGTTCGTCAACGACATCGGTGATGCGGTGATCCTCGGCGGTCTGCTGCGGGCGATGTTCGAGGAGGGCGTGGTGCTGGTCTGCACCTCCAACCAGTTGCCCGAGCAGCTGTATTCCACCGGGCACAACCGCGAGCGTTTCGTCCCAGCGATCACCGCCATCAACCACTACATGAATGTGGTGTCGGTGGACGGCGGGGAAGATCATCGTCTGCATCCCGGCCAGGCGCAGCAGCGTTATTGGGTCACGCAGGACACAGGCCCGAGCGCGCTGGTGGAGGTGTTCGAAACCCTGAGCAGTGGCGAGCTGGTGTCGATCCGGCCGGTGCCGTTGGGGCGTCGGCATCTGCCGGTGGTGCGGTGCAGCAAGACCGTGGTCTGGTGCCGTTACAAGGACCTGTGCGAGCAGCCGCTGGCGGCGATGGACTTCATCGAATTGTGTGATCGCTATCGGGCCGTGTTGCTCAGTGAAGTGCCAGCCTTGAGCGCGCCCCAGCGTGAAGGCCGCATTGCGCGGGGCACCGAGGATGGCGTGGAGCAAGTGGTGGCGGGGGATCGCGAGCTGCCGCAGTTGTCACCTTACGATGACGGCGTGCGCAGGTTCATTGCCTTGGTGGACGAGTGCTATGACCGCAAGGTGCCGCTGTATGTGGAAGCGGCGATGCCGATGCAGGATCTGTACACCGAGGGTTACCTGGCGTTTGCCTTTCGCCGCACGTTGAGCCGGTTGCAGGAGATGCAGCTGGCGCGGTTTGGGCGGTGATGCGCTGGCGCTTTTGATTCTGGCCGAAGGC
>CAURWS010000738.1:0-2603 GCA_963528485.1 uncultured Pseudomonas sp.
ACCAAGATGACCAAGGTTACCAACGCGCTGGACAAAGACCGTCCTCTGCCGTTGACCCCGGAAAATGCGGCATCTATTTGGGCTGACTACACCTGGCACACTGGTCTGCTTGATGGCTTTGGTCTGGGCTTCGGCGCGCGTTATATCGGTGACACTGACAACGTCGCAATCGGTAGCTTGGTCTTCGTACGCGACAAAGACTATGGTCATACTCCTGCTTACACCGTCTATGACGCAGCCGTTCACTATGACCTGGGGCGCATGACCAATTCGCTTAAAGGTGTAAGCGTCGCCTTGAACGCCAATAACGTGTTCGACAAGGAGTACCTGTCCACTTGCGATGGTTTCTACTGCTACTACGGCGACCGCCGCAATGTCTTGGCCAGCGTGAACTACAAATGGTAATCGTTTAAACTCTCAGCACTGTAAAACAAGGGCCGCTCGCAACAGCGGCCTTTTTGCTTTCGCTCAACCCGGTACCCGCACCATGAAGAGCCAAACCATTCGTCGCTGGTCGTTCATCCACACGTGGAGCAGCCTGATCTGCACGCTGTTTCTGCTGATGCTGGCGATCACCGGCCTGCCGCTGGTGTTCCATCACGAGATCGACCATCTGCTGGGCGACGCCCCACAAATCCGCGAGATGCCCGCCGATACGCCGCGCATGGACCTGCAGCAGCTGGTCAAGGCCGCCGAGGCCCATCGTCCGGGCGAGGTGGTTCAGTACTTCGGTTGGGATGAGGACGAGCCCAACGGCATGTACGCCTTCATGGGCAAGACCGCAGGCGGCGACCCGAACGACACCCACACCTTCATGCTCGACTCACGCACGGGCGAGGCCGTTGAAACGCCTTCGGCCAACGGCGGGTTCATGATGGTGATGCTGCGTTTGCACGTCGACATGTACGCCGGATTGCCCGGCAAGCTGCTGTTGGCCTTCATGGGGCTGCTTTTTGTATTAGCGATTATTTCCGGCGTAGTGCTGTATGCACCCTTCATGCGCCGACTGGATTTCGCCACCGTGCGCCCGAACAAATCGACGCGCGTGCGCTGGCTCGACCTGCATAACCTGATTGGCGTGGTCACCCTGACCTGGGCATTCGTCGTCGGCCTGACCGGCGTGCTCAACGCTTGCGCGGACCTGGTCATCGCGCAATGGCGCAACGACGCACTGGCGGCCATGGTCGCGCCCTACCAGAACGCCCCTCCCCTCACCGACCGCGCCCCGGCCACGCGCCTGCTGGAGATCGCCAAACAGACTGTTCCCGGCACCGAGCCGTCGTTCATCGCCTTCCCCGGCACCCGTTTCTCCAGCGAGCATCACTACGCGGTGTTCATGAAAGGCAGCACTCACCTGACCTCGCACTTGCTGACCCCGGTGCTGATCGACGCCAGCGACCTCAAGGTCACCGCCATCGTCAACAGCCCGTGGTATCTGGACGCCCTGCTGCTGTCGCAACCGCTGCACTTCGGCGATTACGGCGGCATGCCGATGAAGATTCTGTGGGGGATCCTCGATGTGCTGACCATCATCGTGCTCGGCAGCGGCCTGTACCTGTGGTGGGTGCGTCGACGCGCCGCTGCGACCGTCAACGTAGGTGAAGCGGTGCAAGCGACATGACTCGACACAAGAAGCACCCGGTGTTCTGGAAGACCTTCGGCAAACCGACCTGCATCGCTCTGCTGACGGCTGCAGGCCTGTTCGCCGCGCTGCTGGGCGATGGCGCCTGGGATGTGCTGTCGTGGATCGGCATGGGCATTCCGGCATGGCTGAGCATCAAGGGGCTGCTGGTTCGACGCCGCGCCTGAACGCCCTGCAATCCACGGTCACGCCATCGGACGCAGCGTAACCGCAACGATATATTGCGCAGCGAGAGGCCTCTGACTAGTCTTAGCGCCAATCCGAACAGAGGAATGTCCATGTCTGCCCCCAGTATGACGCTGTACTACAACGCAGCTTCGCCCTTTGCGCGCAAGGTGCTGATTTTGCTTCACGAAACGGGACAGACAGCGCGGGTCAGCCTCAAACCGGTCACCGTTACACCGGTCAATCCCGACGCCGACGTGTGTCACGACAACCCTTGCGGGAAGATTCCCGCATTATGTCTGGCCGACAACAATGTGATTCACGACAGCCGGGTGATTCTCGATTACCTGGACCATCAGCACGTCGGCAACCCGCTGATCCCGCGTGACGGTTCAGCACGCTGGCGGCGTCTGACCCTGGCCTCACTGGCCGATGCGGTGCTCGATGCCGCGGTGCTGATCCGCTATGAGACGTTCCTGCGTCCCGAAGAAAAGCGCTGGACCGACTGGCTCGACAGCCAGGGCGAGAAGATCTTCCGCTCGCTGTCGTACTTTGAAACCGAAGCGGTCACCGAACTGAGTGCCCACTTCGATATCGCCTCGCTGAGCCTGGCCTGCGCGCTGGGTTATCTGGACTTCCGCCAGCCAAACCTGGGCTGGCGCAGCAGCTTCCCGCGCCTGGCCAACTGGTACTACGAAGTCAGTCAGCGGCCGTCGATGCTGGAGTCCCAGCCGCCTGCGTGACAACGCTTGATGTGTGTAGGAGCGCGCTTGCCCGCGATTGCATTGGATTAGAC
>CAURWS010000739.1:0-2601 GCA_963528485.1 uncultured Pseudomonas sp.
CACCTGCACAGGTCGACGCGCCGGGGATAGCAAATGCAGTTTGACGATCTGCCGACCACCGGCGATGCGTGGCGTGTCGGACAGCCCGAACAGCTCCTGCAAGCGCACCGCCAGAATCGGCGGGCATTCGCTGTAATCCAGGCGCACCGATGACCCCGATGGCACACTCAGATGATGAGGCGCCTGCTCGTCCAGCTGCTGGGGCAGAGGCCAGGGCAGCAGGTTGTGCAGGATCGATGACAGATCCAGATTGCCGAAATGGCTCAGCCGTGTGACTTTGCCCAGATACGGGAGCAGCCAGTGTTCCAGCTTCGCCAGCAAGGCATCGTTGCTGACGTCCGGCCATTCGCTGCTGTCCTGTTTCTGCAGATCCAGCTGACGTAACAACCCCACGCGCGCCTGCCACTGACGCAGCTCCGGCGTCCACGGCAGCAGCTCCAGACCTTTGCGGCGCACCAGTGCCAGCAAGGCCTGGCCTCGGGCAGAATCATCGAGCCCGGTCAGCGGCTCGCGGCTGATGATCAGCTCACCGGCCTTGCGCTGGCGTTCAGCGCGGAACACGCCTTCGCGCTCGTCCCAGTCCAGTTGATCGAACTGCACGACCTGCTCGGCGAGCACAGAATCGAACAGCGCCGGATCGAACTCGGCGGCGAGATAAATCCGTTCCTCGCGCTGCCCCTGACGACTGCCCAGATCCGCGACCACTAGCCACGGCTCCTTCATCAAGGCATCAGGCTCGGCAAACAGCGCAGCCCGCCCATTGGCCAGCCGGTATTCGGCGCCACCGGCCTTACGCTGCTGCGCGACGCGGTCGGGATAAGCCAGGGCGAGCAAGGCGCCGAGCCAACGAGGGTGATCAGGATCGGCAACCGCCTGCTTGGGCGCGCCCTTCAAATAGCCCCGATATTGCCGCACCAACTGTTTGGCCCGCTTCACCCCGCCTTGAGCAGAGCGCCCGGCCCGTTCGGTGCCTGCCAACAACGTCAAACGGCTGTGCAAATCGGCGCCCGCGCCACGCAGAATGTCGCGCTCGCCGAGCAGTGCAGCGACATCACAGGCCAGCGCACCCAGGCCCAGTTCCTGCCCGCGCAACAGCAGATGCGCGATGCGCGGATGGGCCGGCACTTCGGCCATCTTCTGGCCGTGAGCTGAAAGCTTCCAGTCTTCGCCCGGCTCGCGACTCAACGCGCCGAGACGCCCGAGCAAATCCTGCGCCTGTGCGTAGGCAGCGGCGGGCGGCACGTCCAGCCACACCAGTTGCGCAGGCTCGACGCCCCAGCGCGCCAGTTGCAAGGCAAGCCCTGCGAGGTCGGCCTGAAGGATTTCCGCCGCGCCATAGGCGGCCAGTTGATCGTGTTGCGCTTCGGACCACAGGCGATAGCACACGCCCGGCTCAAGACGCCCTGCCCGGCCAGCACGCTGAGTGGCGCTGGCACGGGAGATGCGCTGAGTATCAAGGCGCGTCATGCCGCTGCCCGGATCGAAACGCGGCACTCGCGCCAGCCCTGCATCGACCACCACGCGCACGCCGTCGATGGTCAGGCTGGTCTCGGCGATGTTGGTCGCCAACACCACTTTGCGCGTGCCCTTGGGCGCGGGTTCGATAGCGGCGCGCTGTGCGCTCAGGTCGAGTTCGCCGTGCAGCGGGCACAGCATCACATCGCGGCGCTCGCCCAATGCGTCGGCCAGTTGCTGGTTGACCCGACGAATCTCCGCCTGCCCCGGCAGAAACACCAGAAGGCTGCCGGTCTCGTTGCCCAAGGCATCGAGCACGGTCTGCACCACCCGCGGCTCGATAAATTCCCCCGGCTGAAACGGACGGCCCCACCGCATCGCCACCGGGACCATGCGCCCTTCACTGCTGATGACCGGCGCGTCATTGAGCAGGCTCGACAGCCGCTCGCCCTCCAGCGTCGCCGACATCAGGAGCATCTTCAGGGGTTGCTCATCACGAAACAGCGCCCGGCCGTTGAGGCTCAGGGCCAAGGCCAGGTCGGCATCCAGACTGCGCTCTAACATATTGCCACTTGCACCGTCTTATCAAAACGACGAAACTATAGATAACACAGGGATTTCAGGCAAACAAGACCGTGGAAAAAAATCTGACAATTATCAAGGGATCGCTTGCGCTGGTGAACTATCCATTCACCACCCTCCCCAGCGATGTGCTCGCACTGATGGAGCGCTGCTACGCGCCGATTGCTATGGATGGGATGGGTCAGCTGATCAAGCTGTTCGATGCGTACTGCGATATCACCAAGACCCAGGTCAGTTACCTGGGGATGTCCTCCCCCGGCTTCGAGCGCACCATTCGCGGCTTCCTGGGAGCGTTATCAGATGAAGCTTTTATCGACGTAAGCCGTGGGCTCAGGGTTTCGTTTGCCAGGGAGTTCGTTCGGCTCATTCACGCGCTGGGAAAAGAGATTCCGCTGCTCCCGACCTTTGACGGGAAAGATGGCTGGCCGAGGAACAACGCCAAGTTTTGGGCGAGCATCAAGGAGAATCTTGACCCCCAAGCCATCAGGTTCTGGAACGGGTGGCCAGTAAACAGCGTAAACGATGCGACTATCTACCTCCCCATCGCCAATATCTGGATCTCGT
>CAURWS010000740.1:0-2594 GCA_963528485.1 uncultured Pseudomonas sp.
CCTCATACGTGTCTGACAGACCGCATTCGCCAGCAAGCCGGCTCCCACACTGGATCGTGCCCCACAGAAAATCAGGCAACAAAAAACCCGCCCCCGGTTTCCCGTGGGCGGGCTTTTCTGTTCAGCGCGAGGCTAACCGATTACGAGCGACCTACCGGTGCAGGGCCTTCGGCCACGCCCAGGTCGTCCTCTGGACGGGTTTCTTCGATGGCGCGGCCACCGGAAGCCAGCTCGGCCTGCATTTGCGGCACGTCCAGCTCTTTCACCCACTTGGCCACAACCAGGGTGGCCACAGCGTTACCGACCAGGTTGGTCAGGGCGCGGGCTTCGGACATGAAGCGGTCGATACCCAGGATCAGCGCCAGGCCAGCCACCGGCAGGTGACCGACGGCCGACAGGGTCGCTGCCAGCACGATGAAGCCCGAACCGGTCACGCCTGCAGCGCCTTTGGAAGACAGCAACAGCACCAGCAGCAGGGTGATCTGGTGGGTGATGTCCATGTGGGTGTTGGTCGCCTGAGCGATGAACACAGCCGCCATGGTCAGGTAGATCGAGGTGCCGTCCAGGTTGAACGAGTAGCCGGTCGGGATCACCAGGCCCACGACGGATTTCTTCGCGCCCAGACGCTCCATCTTGATCAGCATGCGTGGCAGGGCCGATTCAGACGAGGAAGTACCCAGCACGATCAGCAGTTCTTCGCGGATGTACTTGATCAGTTTCAACACGCTGAAGCCGTGAGCGCGAGCGATGCCGCCCAGCACGAGCAGCACGAACAGGATGCAGGTGATGTAGAAGCACAGCATCAGCTGGCCCAGTTGCACCAGGGTGCTCACGCCGTAAGCGCCGATGGTGAAGGCCATGGCCCCCAAGGCACCCAGTGGCGCCAGCTTCATGATCATGTTGATGATGTTGAACATGATGTGAGCGAAGCGATCGATGAAGTCCAGCACCGGCTTGCCGTAGGCACCCAGGCGGTGCAGGGCGAAACCGAAGATCACCGAGAACATCAGCACTTGCAGGATGTCGCCGTTGGCGAAGGCGCCGACGATGGTGTTCGGGATCACGTTCAGGATGAAGCCGACCACGCTCTGATCCTGGCCAGCCGTCACGTAGGCCGCGATCTTGGAGGCGTCGAGGGTGGAAACGTCGACGTTCATGCCGGCACCCGGCTGAACCACGTTAACCACGACCAGGCCGATGATCAGCGAAATGGTGGAAACGATTTCGAAGTACAGCAGCGCGTAGCCGCCCGTCTTGCCCACGGATTTCATGTTCTGCATGCCAGCGATGCCGCTGACCACGGTGCAGAAGATGATGGGGGCGATGACCATTTTGATCAGTTTGATGAACCCGTCACCCAAGGGCTTGAGCGCTTTACCGGCATCGGGATACCAGTGACCGATCGCAATACCGATGATGATGGCAACGATCACCTGGGCGTACAGGGATTTGTAGATTGGCTGACGAGTCGTCATTGCAGTTTCCTCAAGAGCCTCGGGCTGGATCATTCCTGATACGCCGATGCCTAAAGTGCGAACCCTCCTGCTCGGAGGGATTTGTTTTTGTCGAGCTGCGCGCGGCAGACCTCTGCGCCCACTATCGCAAGCACCGTGCCAGTATCTGAAAATTCGCTGAAAGCCCCGAACGGCATGGACTGCCTGGTTAACGGTAGCTAAAAATCGACGTTCGGGATGGCGGATTTCCGCCTATTCCCGACAAAATAACCCCCGCACTGGCGGTAATCCGCCGTGTGGCCCTGCGAGATCAGGAGCAAGACATCCGTCCGCAGCGCGTGCGTCTTGAGTTGCGTGACAAGGCCACCCGTTTTCTTGACCTGAAAGACAGGCTGCGCCGCCACCTGGCGATTTATCGCCTCGCTCAGCCGGACCTGTGATTGCCGAGCTTGCTCACTCCCACAGAACGGTGCCAGTCGGGTGAGTACAGGTTCAAACTGCAATGCTCAAATCGCAAACTGAATCCTGAACGCCGCCCCGCCCAGCATCGAATCCCCCAGGGTCAGCTGCGCGCCGTAGCTTTCGATGATGTCCTTGACCACCGCAAGCCCGATGCCCTGCCCTGGATTTTGCCGATCCAGCCTTTCGCCGCGTTCCAGAATCCGCGCACGCTGGCTTTGCGGCACGCCGGGGCCGTCGTCTTCGATGCACAGTTCATCGCCCATCATCGACGGTCGCCAGCTCACCCGAACCTCGCCCAGGCACAGCCGGTAGGCGTTTTCCAGCAGATTGCCGAGCATCTCCAGCAGCGCGCCCTCCTCCATCTGCACCTGACAGTCGTCCGGCAGATCGAGAGTCACGCCCACGCGTTTGTCGCGATAGACCTTTTCCAGGGTGTTGCACAGGCTCTCGACCACCGGCTTGAGCGCCACCTGATGACGCACCAGGCCGCTCTTGCGCAGGCTGGCGCGCTGCAACTGATAGCCGATTTGCTGGCTCATGCGTTCGATCTGCGACTGCAGAATGCGCGCCTGCTCAAGGTCTTCGGGGCGCTTGGCGATCTTCTCGCTGACGCCCTGCAACACGGCCAGCGGGGTCTTGAGGCTGTGGGCCAGATCACCCAGCGAGTCGCGATAACGA
>CAURWS010000741.1:0-2587 GCA_963528485.1 uncultured Pseudomonas sp.
CTGATCTCCGTTGTCGGCGACCTCACAGAGAGCATGTTCAAGCGCAAGTCCGGGATCAAGGACAGCAGTAGTCTGCTGCCGGGTCACGGCGGTGTGCTCGACCGCATCGACAGCCTGACTGCCGCGATCCCTGTGTTCGCGCTGCTGCTGTGGGCCGCAAAAGACTGGGGCATGATGTGAGCAAGCCTCAACAGATCACCGTACTGGGCGCCACAGGTTCGTTTGTCCTCAGAACCCTGGACGTCATCGGTCGTCATCCTTCCCGCTACCAGGTGTTTGCCCTGACCGGCTACACGCGTCTGACCGAACTGCTGGCGTTGTGCGTGCGTCACACCCCGACATTTGCGGTGGTGCCAACGACCGTTGCTGCGCGTCAATTGCAGGACGATCTGCGTGCAGCGGGCCTGGATACCCGCGTGCTGGTAGGGGAGGGCGGTTTGTGCGAGGTGTCGGCCCATCCTCAGGTCGATACCGTGCTGGCGGCGATTGTCGGCGCCGCGGGCCTGCGACCGACGCTTGCGGCTGTCGAAGCAGGCAAGAAGGTACTGCTGGCCAACAAGGAAGCGCTGGTCATGTCCGGCGGCTTGTTCATGGACGCGGTTCATCGCAGTGGCACGGTGCTGTTGCCGCTGGACAGCGAGCACAACGCGATTTTCCAGTGCCTGCCCGGCAACTATGTCAGCGGTCTGGCGGCAGTGGGTGTGCGGCGAGTGCTGCTCACTGCGTCCGGCGGTCCGTTCCGTGAAACGCCGTTGTCGGAGCTTGAGCATGTGTCGCCTGATCAGGCCTGCGCACACCCGAACTGGTCCATGGGCCGCAAGATTTCCGTCGACTCGGCCAGCATGATGAACAAGGGCCTTGAGCTGATCGAAGCCTGCTGGTTGTTCGACACCACGCCTGAACATATCGAGGTGGTGGTTCATCCGCAAAGCGTCATCCATTCCATGGTCGATTACGTGGACGGTTCGGTGCTGGCGCAGTTGGGCAACCCGGACATGCGTACGCCGATTGCCCATGCGCTGGCGTGGCCGGAGCGCATCGATTCGGGCGTCGCGCCGCTGGATCTGTTCAGCATTGCGCGTCTGGACTTCCAGGCGCCGGACGAAATACGCTTCCCTTGTCTGCGCCTGGCGCGGCAAGCTGCGGACGCGGGCGGCAGTGCCCCGGCAGTGTTGAACGCTGTCAACGAAGTCGCCGTGGCGGCGTTTCTGGACCGACGCATTCGTTTTCCGGAAATCGCGAGTATGATCGACGAAGTCTTGAACGCTGAGCCGGTGGTTGCCGTCAGCGAGCTTGAGACTGTGTTCGAAGTCGACGCCAAGGCACGTGGTCTGGCTGAGCAGTGGCTCGGGCGCAATGATCGATAGGCGACACATGTCACATGGCACAGGTGCGTCGGCAGAGGCAGGTGTCCGCTTGATACCTGCCCGTGACGTCCGACCGGTACCCGGAGAATTGCGATGAGCGCGCTATACATGATTGTCGGCACCCTGGTGGCATTGGGCGTGCTGGTGACCTTTCACGAGTTTGGCCACTTCTGGGTGGCGCGGCGTTGTGGCGTCAAGGTTTTGCGTTTTTCCGTAGGCTTCGGCATGCCGCTGGTGCGCTGGCATGATCGTAAAGGCACAGAATACGTGGTGGCCGCCATTCCACTGGGTGGCTACGTCAAGATGCTCGATGAGCGCGAAGGCGATGTCCCCGCCGAGCTGGTCGATCAGTCGTTCAACCGTAAAACGGTGTATCAGCGCATTGCGATCGTTATCGCAGGGCCTGTGGCGAACTTTCTGCTGGCCATCGCGTTTTTCTGGGTGCTGGCCATGTTGGGCAGCCAGCAGGTGCGTCCTGTCATTGGCGCGGTCGAGACCGGCAGTATTGCGCAGAAAGCCGGCCTGATTTCCGGGCAGGAAATTGTTTCCATTGATGGCGAAGCCACCACGGGTTGGTCAGCGGTCAATCTGCAGCTGGTGCGTCGCCTGGGCGAGACCGGCAGCATCGCGGTCAAGGTTCGTGATCAGGGTTCCGACGTCGAGACCCCGCATACGCTGGTGCTGGACAACTGGCTCAAGGGTGCGGATGAGCCCGATCCGATCCGCTCGCTGGGCATTCGTCCATGGCGTCCGGCCTTGCCTCCGGTGCTGGCCGAGCTCGACTCCAAAGGCCCGGCCCAGGCTGCTGGCCTGAAAACCGGAGATCGTCTGCTCGCGCTGGATGGCCAGCCGGTCAACGAATGGCAGCAGGTGGTGGACTGGGTTCGTGTCCGCCCTGATACCAAAATCTCGCTGAGTGTCGAGCGTGACGGTGCGACAATCGACGTGCCTGTGACTCTGGTCGCTCGCGGCGAAGGCAAGGCGACGACCGGTTATCTCGGCGCCGGCGTGAAAGGTGTCGACTGGCCAGCCGAAATGCTCCGCGAAGTCAGCTATGGGCCTGTAGCCGCCGTGGCAGAGGGCGCGCGACGCACCTGGACCATGAGCGTACTGACGCTGGATTCACTGAAGAAAATGCTGTTCGGCGAGCTCTCGGTAAAAAACTTGAGCGGACCGATAACCATTGCTAAAGTGGCGGGCGCTTCGGCCCAGTCAGGTGT
>CAURWS010000742.1:0-2583 GCA_963528485.1 uncultured Pseudomonas sp.
AATCCCATGCGCTTCAGACTGACCGCGACCCGCCGGACATAAGGCGAATCCAGCATACCGATGAGTTTCATCAACAACCTCCTGTGCGTCGGTGATATCAAGGCAATAACGCAAAACACACGCCGATAGCCCGCAGGCTAGCAAACGCCTCCCAGTACGCAACGTACAGTTTCAAAAAACAGTTTGATAGCCTTCGACCGGTCTACGCTCTTTCACAAAGTCTTCACAATCGATCTGAAAGACTCCGCGTCATCTACGTCCTCCATCCACCCACCTGCCTCTGGCAGGCCCGTTTGACGTGTGCGTCGCAGGGATATAGCCGACTGACAAGCCACGTGCAGACCCGCTTCGAGTAGTGCTTTATATGGAAATGCGTTCAAAGCTGCGCCCTGTCACCTCGACCCGCCTGGTCATGCTGTTTTCCCTGTGTCTGGTGGTGTTTTACAACCTCGCCACGTGGCACGCACTGGTCGGCTTGACGCAATTGCAAGGCATCAAGGCTGCGGCTTTTTATGCGTCCTTCGCGATCTTTCTGTGGGCCGCGATCACCCTGCTGCTGACGCCCTTCTCGTTCCGCCCTACGCTTAAACCGGTGCTGAGCCTGGTGGCGCTGTGTTCGGCGGCGGCGGCGTATTTCATGAACACCTACGGCATCACCATCGACACAGTGATGATGCAGAACGTGCTGGAAACCAACCCCGGCGAAGCCAAGGCGCTGCTCAGCGGCAGACTCTTCCTGTACTTGGGCCTGCTCGGTGCCCTGCCCGTCGCGTTAATCTGGCTGATCCCCGTCACTTATCGCCGCGTGCTGCCGGGCCTGGTCAACAAGGTGCTGGTGTGCATCGGCTGCGTGCTGGTGATCGCCGCCTCGGTCGGGCCGTTCTACTCGACCTACGCGCCGATCTTCCGCGATGAAGACAAGCTGACCCACTTCATCAACCCGACCAACTACATCTACGCCATCGGCAAGCTGACCAAGCAGACCTTGGCGATCAAGGAAACGGTCAAGATCCAGACCGTGGGCGCCGATTCGGTGCTCAGCCCTGAAGCCCAGGCGCGGCCGAAGAAGAGCCTGATGATTTTCGTCGTCGGTGAGACCGCTCGTGCCGACCATTTCTCGCTCAACGGCTATGCCCGGGAGACCAACCCGGAGCTGAAGAAGCAGGACATCCTCAACTTCACGCAAGTGGCGTCCTGCGGCACCTCGACCGCCGTGTCGGTGCCGTGCATGTTCTCAAAATTCCCACGCACCGATTACAGCGACAAGAAAGGCAAGACCTACGAGGGCCTGCTGGACATGCTGCAGCGTGCGGGGCTGAAGGTGGTGTGGCTGGACAACAACAGCGACTGCAAGGGTACGTGCCTGCGCGTGCCCCACAGCGATATCCCGAAAACCCAGCCAAGCCCCTTCTGCGACGGCCAGAATTGCCTCGACGAATCGCTGCTGTTCGGCCTGCAGGACTACATCGACTCGCTCAAGGACAACGCCATCATCGTTCTGCACTCCGACGGCAGCCATGGTCCCGAGTACTACGACCGCTACCCGAAAACCATGGAGCGCTTCACCCCGGTCTGTCGCACCAACCAGTTGGGCAGTTGCACCTCGGATGAGCTGAAGAACGTCTACGACAACACCATCCTCTACACCGACCACTTCCTGGCGCAGACCATTGAACTGCTCAAGCGCAATCAGGACAAGGTCGACACCTCGATGATCTACGTCTCTGACCACGGCGAATCCCTGGGTGAAAACGGCATCTACCTGCACGCTGCGCCTTACGCCATCGCCCCGAGCGCGCAAACCCACGTGCCGATGGTGATGTGGTTTGGCAACTCGACCCTGGAAGACGCGAGCATCGATCGCAGCTGCCTGGCCGCCAAGCAGAACCAGCCGGACCTGAGCCATGACTACCTGTTCCATTCGGTGCTAGGCTTGCTCGGCGTCACCACCACTGAATACCAGCCGGCTCTGGACATCTTCCACAGCTGCAAACACAGCAAAGGATGACCTGACATGCCCCTCCAGAACCCGGCAAGCCCCCCAGCGACCCCGGTGTTCTGGCGGGATGCGCAGCTGCCTTTCATCGAAGCCCGCTCCATCGCCGACGGCCGCAAGGTCTGTTATTCACGGCATTCCCACGACGTGTTTTCCATCGGCGCGATCACCTCAGGGCAAAGCACCTACCTGCACGAAAAAACCCGGCAGACCATCAGCACCGGTACAGTGGTGTTGATGAACCCTGGCGAGGTGCATGCCTGCAACCCCATCGACGATCAGCCCTGGTCGTACATCATGTTCTACGTCGACGCGCAGTGGCTGGGCCGGTTGCAGCAGGCCTGTGGTGTGGCGGGTTTTCAGGCGATTCCGGCCATTTCCAGCGGGGATCCCGAGCTGTTTGCAGGCTTGCTGGAACTGCATCGGATGTTGATCGAGCCGACGCTGGAGTCACTGGCAAAACACGAAGCGGCCATCGCGTTTTTCACCCTGATGCAGCAGCGTCTGGGCGGCTTTGATGCGCCGTTGAAGAAGGCCAACCTCAAGGTCGAGCGGGCGGCGCAGTATATCAACGAGCACTTTGCGCA
>CAURWS010000743.1:0-2583 GCA_963528485.1 uncultured Pseudomonas sp.
ACACAACGGTGAATGACCCACCGCATTCGCCAGCAAGCCGGCTCCCACGGCCTGCGGCCAGAAGCCATCTGATATACCCACGTAACACCGTTGTGCCACTCTGCCCCTTCAGCGATGTAGGGGCTTTGCCGTATCTAGAGCCGACCCTTTTTCTGCATCACCGCCAACACTACAAAAAGCTATTCCACTCGCACCTTAACAATAACTCCAAGAGGTAAAACAACGTGGCCGCCGATATCGAAGAAAGCCGCTCCGCCCGATTTGCCCTGCGCTGCGCCAAGTGGGCCGAGCGCTGGTTCCCTGACTCCTGGGTGTTCGCCGCCCTGGCCGTGGTGATCGTGACCCTCGCCACCCTGGCCATCGGCGCCAAACCCGCCGACACCGCCAAAGCCTTTGGCGACGGCTTCTGGAGCCTGATCCCGTTCACCATGCAGATGGCCTTCGTGGTCATCGGCGGCTACGTGGTCGCCAGTTCTCCGCCTGCGGTCAAGCTGATCGACCGTCTGGCGCGTATCCCGAAAAACGGTCGCTCGGCGGTCGCCTGGGTGGCGCTGATTTCCATGGTCGCCTCCCTGCTCAACTGGGGCCTGTCGCTGGTATTCGGTGGTCTGCTGGTGCGTGCACTGGCGCGCCGCACGGACCTCAAAATGGACTACCGCGCCGCCGGTGCCGCAGCCTATCTGGGCCTGGGCGCCGTGTGGGCATTGGGTCTGTCGTCGTCGGCGGCGCAGCTGCAAGCCAACCCGGCGAGCCTGCCGCCATCGATTCTGGCGATCACCGGGATGATCCCCTTCACCCAGACCATCTTCCTCTGGCAGTCGGGCGTCATGCTGCTGGCGCTGGTGGTGATCTCGATCATCGTCGCCTACGCCACCGCGCCTGGCCCGGCCAACGCCCGTGACGCCAAGGAATGTGGCATCGATCCGGCGTTCAGCCTGCCGCCGCTGCCGCCGCGCACCCGTCCCGGCGAGTGGCTGGAATACAGCCCGCTGCTGATCATCCTGATGGTCGTGCTGGCCTCCGGCTGGCTGTACAACGAGTTCAGCACCAAGCCTGCGATCACCGCGATTTCGGGCCTTAACACCTACAACTTCCTGTTCATCATGGTCGGCGCGCTGCTGCACTGGCGTCCGCGCAGCTTCCTGGACGCCGTGGCCCGTGCGGTGCCGACCACCACCGGCGTGCTGATCCAGTTCCCGCTGTATGGCTCCATCGCCGCGCTGCTGACCACGGTCAAGGGCGGTGACGCGCAGACCGTCGCGCACCACATCTCGACCTTCTTCACCAGCATCGCCTCCCACGACACCTATGCGCTGCTGATGGGCGTGTACTCGGCGATCCTTGGCTTCTTCATTCCGTCGGGTGGCGGCAAGTGGATCATCGAAGCGCCGTACGTGATGCAAGTGGCCAACGACCTGAAATACCACCTGGGCTGGGCGGTGCAGATCTACAACGCCGCCGAAGCGCTGCCGAACCTGATCAACCCGTTCTACATGCTGCCGCTGCTGGGCGTACTGGGCCTGAAAGCGCGCGATCTGATCGGCTTCTCGTTCGTGCAGTTGCTGGTGCACACGCCGCTGGTGCTGTTTCTGCTGTGGGTGTTGGGCACGACGCTGGCGTACATCCCGCCGGTGATGCCGTAACGGAGAATCTCACCAACGCCACGCGCCTACACAGGTTGCGTGGCCTGCTCGATCAGCCACTCCTTCAACGCCTGTACCGTCGGGCGCAGGATCGAGTGTTTCGGCTGCACCAGGTAGTAGCCCTTCGACAGCGGCAAGCGCTGGGCGAAGGGCTCTATCAGCACCCCGCTCGCCACCTCCTCCTGGGTCAGCCAGTCGCTGGTGATGACCAGACCCTGATGACGCCTCGCCGCTTCAATGGCCATCAACGACTGGTCGAAGTGAATGCCCGGAATCCGCCTGCCCTCCTCCTCGCCAATCCCGGCAAAACGCCGCAGCCATTCCGGCCAGTGCGGGTGCAGCGTGTTGTGCAGCAACGTCGAGCGACGCAAATCCGCCGGATCTTGCAACCCCATCTGCTCGACATACGCCGGGCTGCAATACACCCGTGCGTCGTCCTGATGCAGCAGTTCAACCTCAAGCTCCGGGGCCCGCCCGTCGAAATGCCGGATCGCCAGGTCGACACGCTCGCTGCTGAAATCAGTCAACGCGATCGACGAACTCAAATGCAGGGCAACACCAGGATGGCTTTCGAGAAACCCGGCCATGCGCCGGGCGAACCACTTGGCCGCAAGGCTGGGCGGCATGTTCAGCCAAACATTGTTGTTGTGGCGGTCGCGCAAGGCGTGGCTGGCTTCGATGATCTGCGTCAGCGCCGGTTGAATCTGCGCCCAGTACGCCTGGCCATCGGGGGTCGGCTGGACCTGTCGGATCTGCCGGGTAAAGAGTGAAACCCCAAGCCACTGTTCGAGGTTGCGAATCTGCTGTCCAACCGCGCCGGGGGTCACGTTCAGCTCATCGGCTGCAAGAGAAAAACTGTTCAGTCTCACCGCCGCGTCGAAACACAGCAGCGCCTTGAGCGGCGGAGAGGCTTTCATGGCGTAGATTTTCTATTCCATCC
>CAURWS010000744.1:0-2581 GCA_963528485.1 uncultured Pseudomonas sp.
GTGCTGAACAGTACGTGCGCGGGCACGTGTTGCCAGCGATTCGCCACGGCAAGGAATGGCACTGGATGATCCGCCTCGCCCTGACGCCTGAGCAATGCATCGGCAGCATCAGCCTTTACGACCAACCGGGCAACCACCGCGGCTTCTGGCTCGCGCCTCAATGGCAGGGTCAGGGTTACATCCAGGAGGCGTGCAGGGTCGTCAACCGTTATTGGTTCCAAACCCTGGGCCGCGCAGAAATGCGGGTGCCAAAGGCTGTGGGCAATGAGGCGTCAAGACGGGTGTTCGAACGGGAGGGCATGCGCTTGATCGATGTAGTTGAGGGGCAGTTCGTCAGTGGCCGATTGCCTAAGGAAATCTGGGCGTTGAGCAGGGGAGAGTGGTTGCGCAATGTTCCTGATGCGGGGTGACTGACCAGCCTCTCACCGACTTGCCGCCACAATCAACATCATCGGTCGATGCACTTCATCAGCCAGCCCCGGGCGGTCCTGTAGATCCTGCGCCGATGGCCCCCATTCATTGACATGGTCGAGGGTAAAGCCGCTGGCGATCAGCAGGTTCAGCAGGGTGCCGAGGGTGCGGTGTTGCTTGATCACGCCGTCGGCGAGCCAGTTGGTGCTGCGTGGCCCTTCGACCTGATAGTGATCCACGGGCCAACACTTTCGCCCCTGCTCGTCGACGACCCAATCCGGGTGCAAGGAGGCCATGAAGATCGGGTGTTCGATGGAGAACACCAGCTTGCCGCCGGGGACAAGCGCGTCGTGCAGGGTGTGCAGCAAGCCAGGCAGATTGACGATGTAATGAAAAGCCAGGGAGCTGTAGGCAAGGTCGAAGCCTGCGCTGGGCAGTTGCAGGTGTTCCAGATCGGCCAGGCGATAGCTGATGCGCGGGTCTTCGCCGTCGACGACGGCGCGTTGCAGCATCTTTTCCGAGACGTCGAGCCCCAGTACATGCTGCGCGCCGTGCTCGACGGCAAAGCGGGCAAACCAGCCGTAGCCGCAGCCCAGGTCGACTACGTTCTTGCCGTTCAGGTCCGGCAGCAGCGCGCGCAGGGCGAGCCATTCCGGCGCGCCGGCCAGGCCTTCGACCGAGCGTGGCAGCTGGCTGTAGCCCTCGAAAAACTCGGGGGTGTCGTAGATGTTCTGTGTCATGCAGCGTCCCTCATCAAACGTTTTCAGAGTCGGCGGGGTGTTAATGCGTGAAAGTGATCAAGGGCGCACGCGCGTGCGAAACCTTTGGCGTGCAGGACACGTGGGTCTATCTACACGCCGGACACTGAAAAAGAGCCAGAGCCACGCTGGCCTTCCTCACTCGCCGCCAAACTGCTGCCGGTACTGATTCGGCGACAAGCCGATCCGTTCGCTGAACACCTTGCGCATGTGCCGCGCGCTGCCGAAACCGCAGCGCGAGGCGAGGACTTTCAGCGGCACGTCGCAGCCTTCAAGCAACTTGCGGGCGTGGTCGATGCGCGCGTTCTGCACATATTGCATGGGGGTCATGCTGACTTCGCGCTGGAAGGCGCGGGCGAAATTGCGCGCGCTCATGGCGGCGATTTCGGCCATGCGCTGGATGGTGTAAGGCTGGTCGATGTGGTCGACCACATGGGCCTGGACTCTGGCGATGGCGCTGCCATCCCGGGGCACGGCAGCCAACAGTGGGCCGTAGGGCGTCTGGCCGCCCTGGCGTTTCATCACCACCAGCAGCACTTTGGCGACTTCCAGGGCGATGTCCTTGCCATGGTCTTCGGCGACCACAGCCAGCGCCATGTCGATGCCTGCGGTGATACCGCCGGAAGTGATCAGGTTGCGGTCGACCACGTAGATCTGTTCGGTTTCCACCCGCGCCTCGGGGTAGCGCTGGGACAGGCGGTCGACGTAATTCCAGTGGGTGGTGCAGCGATAGCCGTCGATCAGCCCGGCCTCGGCCAGCAGGAACACCCCGGTGCAGATCGCGCCGAAGCGTCGGGCGCTGCGGGCCGCGTTCGGCAGCCAGTCAGTCAGCGCCGGATGATGCACGCCATAGGCGCCCGGGCCGCCGGGGACCAGCAGCAGGTCGACATCGGCGGGGTATTGCTCCAGACGCAGGTCAGCCTGCACCTTCAGGCCCGACGAGCTGCGCACCAGCCCTGCGGGTTCCGAGATGGTGAGCAACTGGTAGTGTTTTTCCCTGGGCAACAGACGATTGGTGATCGAGAAGACGTCCATGGGGCCTGTCACGTCGAGCATCAGCACGTCGTTGAACAGAACCATCACCACTGTTTTATGAGTCTTGGAGTCTTGCATACCTCAACCGCCTTGTTCTGTTCCCGAGCAGCGAAGACCGTCGGGACTTGCGCCTTTCATAGCGCGGCAGTTTAGGCCAGAAGAGTGGCATTGCGGTACAGCAGACTGACATAAGACCGCAGCAGGCAGGCGAAATGAACGGCGAAGGCGCCAGCTCAGTGATTCTTGCTACCGAAGGGCAGTTGAAACCGCACCATGGCGCCGCCCAGGTCCGAGGCTTCGGCGTAGAGATTACCCTTGTGCGCCTCGATCACCGAGCGGCAGATGGTCAGGCCCATGCCCAGACCGCTGGCCTTGGA
>CAURWS010000745.1:0-2578 GCA_963528485.1 uncultured Pseudomonas sp.
GTCAGGAAGTGGTCATCGTGCGCGACAAGGCGCTGCCGCTGTTCTACCTCAAGCGCTGGTTGGTCAGCTCTGCCGCGCACGAAGAACAGCATGAAGGCCACGTGGTGATCCTGTCGGTCGGCACTCAGCGCATCGGCTTTGTGGTCGATCAACTGGTGGGTCAGGAAGAAGTGGTCATCAAACCGCTGGGCAAGATGTTGCAAGGTACCCCAGGCATGTCGGGCGCCACCATTACCGGTGACGGCCGCATCGCACTGATCCTCGACGTACCGAGCATGCTCAAGCGTTACGCCGCACGGCGTATTTGATTCTGGGCGCCGGCCTCGTCAGAGGCCGGCAGGCCCTATGGAGTAATTATGGCAGTCAAGGTTCTGGTGGTAGACGATTCCGGGTTTTTCCGCCGGCGCGTCTCGGAAATTCTTTCCTCTGACACAACGATTCAAGTGGTCGGTACCGCCACCAACGGCAAGGAAGCGATCGATCAGGCGCTGGCCCTCAAGCCAGACGTGATCACCATGGACTACGAAATGCCGATGATGGATGGCATTACCGCCGTTCGTCACATCATGCAGCGCTGCCCGACCCCGGTCCTGATGTTCTCCTCGCTGACCCACGAAGGCGCCCGGGTGACCCTGGATGCGCTGGACGCGGGTGCGGTCGACTACCTGCCCAAGAATTTCGAAGACATCTCGCGCAACCCCGAGAAGGTCAAGCAGATGCTGTGCGAGAAGGTCCACACCATCTCACGCAGCAACCGCCGTTTCAGCGGCTACGGCAGTGCTCCGGCAGCACCGACGCCAGCGCCTGCTCCTGCGTCGGCAAGTTCTTTGCGCAGCCCGACGCCAACCGCGGGTGCGGCACGTCCTGCTCCAGCGCCTGCGCCCGCGCGCAGCGCTGCGCCGACCCCTTCGCTGACGTCGGCTGCGCCCAAGCGCAAGGCCTACAAGCTGGTGGCCATCGGTACTTCGACCGGCGGCCCGGTTGCCCTGCAGCGGGTCCTGACCCAGTTGCCAGCCAACTTCCCGGCACCGATCGTGCTCATCCAGCACATGCCGGCAGCGTTCACCAAAGCCTTCGCCGAGCGTCTGGACAAGCTGTGCCGCATCAGCGTCAAGGAGGCCGAAGACGGCGACATCTTGCGTCCGGGCCTGGCGCTGCTGGCCCCTGGCGGCAAGCAGATGATGGTCGACGGTCGTGGCGCGGTGAAGATCCTGCCCGGCGACGAACGCCTGAACTACAAGCCATGCGTCGACATCACCTTTGGCTCTGCGGCCAAATCCTACGGTGACAAAGTGCTGGCCGTGGTCCTCACCGGCATGGGCGCCGACGGTCGCGAAGGCGCGCGTCTGCTCAAGCAGGGCGGTAGCCACATCTGGGCGCAGGACGAAGCCAGTTGCGTGATCTACGGCATGCCCATGGCGATCGTCAAAGCCGATCTGGCTGACGCCGTTTACAGCCTGGACGACATCGGGCGCCATCTGGTCGAGGCGTGTCTGTAATGGATGTTTTGACGCTGATAGGGATCATTCTTGCGTTCGTCGCCATCATCGGCGGCAACTTCCTCGAAGGCGGTCATCTGGGTGCGTTGCTCAACGGCCCGGCGGCGCTGATCGTGGTCGGCGGCACGGTTGCGGCCTGCCTGCTGCAGACGCCCATGAGTGCGTTCAAGCGGGCGATCCAGATCTTCGTCTGGATTCTGTTTCCGCCGCGCATCGACCTGGCCGGCGGCATCGACCGCGTTGTGTCCTGGAGCCTGACCGCGCGCAAGGAAGGCCTGCTGGGTCTGGAAACCGTCGCCGACACCGAGCCCGACGCCTACTCGCGCAAAGGCCTGCAACTGCTGGTGGACGGCGCCGAGCCGGAAGCCATTCGCAGCATTCTCGAAGTGGATTTCCTGACCCAGGAAAGCCGCGACATCCAGGCCGCCAAAGTCTTTGAAAGCATGGGCGGTTATGCGCCGACCATCGGCATCATCGGCGCGGTCATGGGCCTGATTCACGTCATGGGCAACCTGGCTGACCCCAACCAGCTGGGCAGCGGCATCGCCGTGGCATTCGTGGCGACCATCTATGGCGTGGCGTCGGCCAACCTTATCCTGCTGCCGGTGGCCAACAAGCTCAAGGCCGTGGCCATGCGCCAGTCGCGCTATCGCGAAATGCTCCTTGAAGGCCTGCTGTCGATTGCCGAAGGCGAGAACCCGCGCTCCATCGAGCTGAAGCTGCAAGGCTTCATGGAGTGACGCACTGATGGCCCGTCGACGTCGCCACCACGAAGAGCACGAGAATCACGAACGCTGGCTGGTGTCCTACGCGGACTTCATCACCTTGCTGTTCGCGTTTTTCGTGGTCATGTATTCCATTTCCTCGCTCAACGAAGGCAAATACAAAGTGCTTTCCGAGGCACTGGTGGGCGTGTTCAACGAAGCCGAGCGCAGTGTGCGGCCGATCCCCATTGGTGAGCAGAAGCCACAGACCGTGCGCCCGGCCGATCCGCTGGTCAAAGACAGCGATCAGACCGATGCCGCGCTGGGGCAGGCCGCCCAGGACCCGCTCAAATCCATCGCCGACGATGTGAATAC
>CAURWS010000746.1:0-2575 GCA_963528485.1 uncultured Pseudomonas sp.
ATAGGCCCCAACAAAGACATCATCGATCAGAATACAAAACTTAAAAATGATGCGGAGGCAGCGTTCAAAACGCTGTCTGAGGATGAGCAAAAGCAAGAGAAAGGTAAAGCACTGCAAAAGCAAATAGCGGACTACACCGCCAATATAGAAAAGGCCGAGAAGGCGATCGTATCAGCGGCAACAACGGCTGAGTCCAGGTCGAGTACGGGCACAGGAGCGGATGCAGCGACGGTGAAAGAAGTTGCCGCAAAAGTGAAAGAAATTGCGGACTATGTACTGGGCGAGACTGACATGTTTTATGTATGCCTGGATCTCGATCAGACCTATCAAAAAAACAAACTGACACTGCCTCAAGCTCTAAAAGAAAGATGCGAGGCGACTGATAAAGACCTTAACGTCGTCCCTTATATTTACAAACCAAAACTACCCGCCCTGTAGTGAACATACCCACTCAGCGCGGATCTTGCGATCGGTGCTGAGTGGTTCAATGCGTTTGGGGATTTATTGCGAACGGTGCTTTCATCACACAACCTGCACGTCAAAAACGCCGTGCCAACGCCTCACTCAACCGCTGATAAATCCCGGAAACCGCAGGCACGACCGACCCCAGACGCAAGAAATCGTGAGTCAGCCCCTCACAGAAATCCAGGTCGACCTCCACGCCCTGTTCGCGCAACTTGTCGACATACGCCTGCCCCTCGTCCAGCAATGGATCGAAGGCCGCCAACGCGACGATGGCCGGCGCACTGCCCTTCAGGTCATGCGCCAGTAATGGTGAAAAGCGCCAGTCCTGTCGATCTTCCGGGGTGTCGGCGTAATGCTGATAAAACCATTCCAGCGTGTCGTCCTCGAGCAGATAGCCCTCACCGAACAATTGTCGAGATTCTGCACGCTCGGCAGCGTTGGTCACGGGATAACAAAGCAGTTGCGCCTTGGGCCTGATCGCCACTGTGTGCGGCCGAACCACTGCCTGAATGGCTAACACCGTGGCCAGTGTCGCACCGGCACTGTCGCCGCCAAACGCCACACGGTGGGTATCCAGGCCTAAACGCTTGCCTTCTTCGGCCAGCCAGATGAGCGCATCCTCGCCGTCTTCCAAGGGCGCTGGGAACCTGTGCTCGGGTGCCAGGCGATAGCCCACCGACAACACCGCACACGGCGTTCGCTGACAAAACTCGCGACAGACACCGTCGTGAGAATCCAGGCTGCCGACCACGTAGCCCCCCCCATGGAAGTACACCAGCACCGGCCAGGGGCCTTGGCCTTCTTGCGGACGGTACAAACGCAGCGGCAGTGGCGCACCTGCTCGTGTTTCGGTGGTCACGTCAATGACATCCACTGTCTGCGGCGCGCGCCAGCGCAGTTGCGCGGTTGTCTGCTCGAAGGCCAACCGCGCCTGCTCGGGGTTCAATTGATGAAACGGTGCCACACCCGCGCTCTGACTGTCTTGAGCCAGATCGAGGAAGGCTTCCAGGTCAGGATGCAATGACATCGAAAGTTTCCTGTATCAGCAAAAAAGGGACCGCACCCGCCGGACGCGGCCCTGAAATGAATCATCCACAGCGATCAGCTCGAGGGCACCACGCAATGCTCGATGAGCGCTTCAAGTTCGCCTTGGTACCGCGCCATGAGCGTCTCCATGGTCGCGGTCCGGTAACGTTGCGTGCTGTAGATGCAACGCAATGCCAGACGCCCGTCGTAGACCTGTCCCACAATCTCTAGCCAGTTTCCCAGAGGTGTCTGCAAGCTGTAGCAATCCCCGACATTTTCCGGTGCCGGCACCAGCAATGCGTTTTCGTCGAAGCTCTGGTCGAACTGCCCGAGGTAGTTGAACGTCACCCGTGCCTGGGGCAGTGCCGCCAATTGTTCGCCCAGTTGCGCTCCGGCCAGATGACGCAACACCCCGTAGCCGATACCTTTCTGCGGCACTGCCGCCAGTTGATCGCGCACGGCGACGATGGTCGTATCGAAGCCCTCATCGACACCCGGTGTCAGCCGGACCGGGAACATGCTGGTGAACCAACCCATCGTGCGGCTCAGATCCAGTTGCTCCAGGAGGTCTTCCCGACCATGACCTTCGAGTTGAATCAGCACCGACGACTGCCCCGTCCAGCGGCACAGCACGCGGCTGAGCGCGGCCAGCAACAGATCGTTGATCTGCGTGCCATAGACCGCCGGAGCCTGCTTGAGTAACTGCTCGGTGTGACGCACGGACAACTCCAGACGCGCCACCGATTGCAGGCCCACCTGGTTCTTGCCACGGCGGTTATCGCACGGCAGATCTGTACTCGGCTGACCGAGTTCCGTCAGCCAGTAATCCAGCTCCTGCTCGACAATCGTCGGGGCCTGGGCTTTCAAGCCTTGCGCCCATGACTGATAGCTGCTGGTGCGAATGGGCAGTTTGGGCTCTTCACCCTGCAGGCACGCCTGATAGGCGACCTTGAGGTCGTCGAGCAGAATGCGCCAGGAAACGGTGTCGACCACCAAGTGGTGGATGACCATGAGAATACGTGCTTCGCCATTTGGCATGGCGATATGCACGGTACGCCAGAGCGGGCCGTTTTCCAGGTGCAGG
>CAURWS010000747.1:0-2567 GCA_963528485.1 uncultured Pseudomonas sp.
TCCGCCGCCGAGCAGGAAGCCGCGCTCGACGAGCTGAACTGCGTGCATCTGGGGCCCAACGGCTGCACGGTTTACGAGGAGCGCCCGCTGATCTGCCGCCTGTTTGGCACCACGGCGACCCTGCCATGCCCCAACGGGCGTCGTCCCGAGGTGTTGATTCATCCGCGGGTCGAGAAGCAGGTGCACGATTTCATTGCGTCGACGCGTCAGGTACTGGTTTGAGCGCTCATTCCGGAATCGGCAAATTCAAACTCTCCTTCACCTCTTCCATCACGATATAGCTCTTGGACTCGCGCACATGGGGCAGCTTGAGCAGGATGTCGCCCAGCAGCTTGCGGTATGAGGCCATCTCGGAAATCCGCGCTTTCACCAGGTAGTCGAAATCTCCTGAAACCAGATGGCACTCCAGCACGTGGGGCAGTTTGAGGACCGCTCGGCGGAACTCCTCGAAAGTGTCGCCTGATTTGTAGTCCAGGCTGATCTCCACGAACACCAGCAGGCTCGCCTTGAGATTCTGCGGATTCAGACGGGCGTTGTAACCCATGATGATGCCTTCGCGTTCCAGTCGCCGTACCCGCTCCGTACACGGCGTGGTAGACAGGCCGACGCGTTCTCCCAGCTCCGTGAACGAGATTCTTCCGTCGCTTTGCAGAATGCGCAGAATGTTGCGGTCGATCTTGTCCAGATCACGTTTGGACTGGTGCTGGGTGCGCATGGCCTAACCTCCTCATGCTAAACCGTTGGTTGTCGAGAATTACCGCCGAATATAGGCGTTTATACAGTGAAAAACACTGCTCATGGCTTCATATACTGCGCACATCCTTGTTTAAAACTTCAAAACGTCAGCGGATATCCGCGATGAGGAAATCAACATGCGCGTTCTGGTCCTTGGAAGTGGCGTAATCGGTGTTACCAGTGCTTATTACCTGGCTCGCGCGGGTTTCGAGGTGACCGTCGTCGACCGTCAGCCTGCCGCTGCCCTGGAAACCAGCTTCGCCAACGCCGGCCAGGTTTCGCCGGGTTATGCCTCGCCGTGGGCTGCGCCGGGTGTGCCGCTCAAGGCCATCAAATGGCTGTTGCAGCGCCACGCGCCGCTGGCGATCAAAGCGACCGGCGACATCGATCAGTACCTGTGGATGGCGCAAATGCTGCGCAACTGCACGCAAAGTCGTTACGCGGTGAACAAAGAGCGCATGGTCCGTCTGTCCGAGTACAGCCGCGACTGCCTCGACGAACTGCGCGCCGAGACCGGTATTGCCTACGAAGGCCGTAGCCTGGGTACCACGCAACTGTTCCGCACCCAGGAACAACTGGATAACGCCGCCAAGGACATCGCCGTGCTCGAACAGGCCGGTGTGCCCTACGAAGTGCTCGACCGCCAAGGCATTGCCCGCGTCGAACCTGCACTGGCCAGCGTCAGCAACATCCTCAGCGGAGCGCTGCGTCTGCCCAACGATCAGACCGGCGACTGCCAGCTGTTCACCACGCGCCTGGCCGAGATGTGTGTGAAGTTAGGCGTTGAATTCCGTTTCGGCCAGTCCATCGAGTCGATTGATTTCGCGGGCGATCGCATCAACGGCGTGCGCGTTAACGGCAAGCTGGAAACCGCCGATCGCTACGTGCTGGCGCTGGGCAGCTACTCGCCGCAACTGCTCAAACCATTGGGCATCAAGGCCCCGGTCTACCCGCTCAAGGGCTACTCGCTGACCGTGCCGATCACCCGCCCGGACATGGCGCCAACCTCGACCATTCTCGACGAGACCTACAAAGTCGCGATCACCCGTTTCGACAACCGCATCCGCGTCGGCGGCATGGCCGAGATCGCCGGTTTTGACTTGTCGCTGAACCCGCGTCGGCGTGAAACGCTGGAGATGATCGTCAACGATCTCTATCCTCACGGCGGCGACCTGAGCGAGGCCAGTTTCTGGACCGGCCTGCGCCCGACCACGCCGGACGGCACGCCGATCGTCGGCGCCACGCCGTATCGCAACCTGTTCCTCAATACCGGCCACGGAACATTGGGCTGGACCATGGCTTGCGGCTCCGGTCGTTTGCTGGCCGATCTGATCGCCCGCAAAAAACCGCAGATCAGCGCCGAAGGCCTCGATATTTCCCGCTATGGACGTTCCAAGGAGATTGCCAAACATGTCAGTACAGCGCCAGCTCACCAATGAGCGCATGAGTCAGATCGTCATCCACAACGGCACCGTGTACCTCGCCGGGCAAGTGGCTAACGATCTGAATGCGGGGATCGAGCAACAGACCCGCGAGGTGCTGGGCAACATCGAGCGCCTGCTGGACCTCGCGGGCACCGACAAGAGCCGCCTGTTGTCGGTGACGATTTACCTGAACGACATCGGCTCGCAGTTCGCCACCATGAACGGGATCTGGGATACCTGGCTGGCAAAAGGGGTTGCGCCTGCCCGTGCCACCGTCGAGGCGAAGATGGCCGCGCCGAATGTGCTGATCGAGATGTCGGTTATCGCTGCACTGCCTTAACGCCTCACCTGTAGGAGCGCGCTTGCCCGCGATGACGTCATGCCTGCCGTATCGGTGTTGACTGACAC
>CAURWS010000748.1:0-2564 GCA_963528485.1 uncultured Pseudomonas sp.
GATCTGACACGAGCCTCGCGCGCCGAGATCCAGCGGAAACAGATAGCCCGCATCGGCTACGGCCTGCTGAATCTCTTGCAGCGTGGTGCCAGCCTTGACGGTGACCGTGGCAGCCGCGACGTCGATTTCTTCGATGCCGCGCAAGCGGTCCAGCGACAGGGCGATATCTGTAGCCCGAGGCACTGCGCCGCCGGCAAGACCGGTCATGCCGCCCTGGGGCACCACCGACTGGCCTGCCTCGTTGCAGATGCGCAGGGCCGTGGCGACCTGACGGGTGTCCTTGGGCAGCAACAGCGCGGCCGGGCAGGTCGGGGCGTGGCGGGTCCAGTCGCTGTGTTGACGCTCACTGATGGCGTCGCCGGTCAGCACCTGCGCCTCGCCCAGTGCCTCGCGTAACTGCTGGAGGGTGTGTTGCAGGTCGTTCATGGATTCAACTCACGGTAAAGGTCGCGTGCGCCCCGACCTTGGGAGTGGGGCTGGCACGCAGTTGATTCAGGTCCGGCTGGCCAAGCAGGGTCAGGGCCAGGCGCAATTCGTTAGCCAACAGGTCCAGCGCATGGCCGACACCGGCCTGACCGCCCACGGCTACGCCATACAAGGTCGCGCGGCCCAGCAGCACGGCGTCGGCGCCCAGCGCGCAGGCCTTGAGAATGTCGGTGCCGCGACGGATGCCACTGTCCAGCAGAATGCTCAGCTTGCCCTTGGCCACCGCCGCGATCGCGGGCAGACAATCGAGAGCGGCCGGTACGCCGTCCAGTTGCCGTCCGCCATGGTTGGTGACGACGATGCCGTCGAGCCCCAGCTGCACGGCCTGCTCGGCGTCCTGCGGGTGCATCACGCCCTTGAGCAACAGGCGATGGGGCCAGCGGTCGCGCAGTCGGGCAAGGAAGTCCCAGCTCAGTTGCTTTTCCATCTTCTCGCCGATGAAGTGCGCAGCGCCCGCGGCGTTGCGCTGATCGGCGGGCAGGTAGCGGTCCAGATTGGCCATGCTCGGCATGCCGTGGGGCCACAGCGCCTGCTTGATCCAGCGCGGGTGACGCAGTACGTCGAGCTTGTTGCGCAGGCTCAACTGGCGGGGGCGGGCGAAGTTGCGCTTGTCCCATTCACGATTGCCCAACAGCACCGCGTCGGATGTCAGCAGCAAGGTGCGACAGCCCACGGCCTCGGCGCGTTTGAGCAGGTCTTCCTGCACCTGGGCATCGCTCATGCTGTACAGCTGAAACCACAGGTTGACGTCCGGCACGGCGGCGACGATCTGTTCAAGGGCGTTGGTCGACACCGTGCTCAAGGTAAATGGCAGACCACGCTCGGTGGCGGCCTTGGCCAGATGAATGTCGGCGTCGCGGTGCAGCATGCCGTTGTAGCCGGTCGGCGCGATGGCCATCGGCAGGGACAGCTCGCGACCGAACAGGGTGCAGCGGGTATCCGGTGTCTGCCAGGGCACCAGCGTGCGCGGCAGCAGGCTGATGTCGGCGAACGCCTGGCGATTGCGCGTCAGGGTCAGTTCTTCTTCGGCGCCACCTTCCAGGTACTCGCAGGCGAAATGCGGCAAACGCCGACGGGCCATGTGGGCCAGTTCGGCAATGCTGTGAGCGCGCAGAAAATCGTGACCGGTGTGATAGCGACGCATGGGAGTCCCTGGACGAGCTGTATAGACAGCTGAGGCAAGATGCAGGCCAGTTCATGGCAACGGTTGATCTCGCGGCTCTGGGTGGAGCGGCGTTGCGCAGGGTGGGGCGGATGTCACCAAAAGTTGCACCGAATGAGTCCGGCGTGCCCGCTGCTGGGGCGTGGGGAAACCTCATCCGACGTCAATTGCAGGAGCGCGCTTGCAGCGGTGGCGTGAGGGGGCACGGCACACTAAATGCTTGACCCTGTCTATACAGCCTCTCTCCACCATCGCCAAGGAGCCTCCATGACTGCCACTGCCAACCTCCCGCTGATCGACATGGCCGGTGTTCGCGAAGGCGACGAAGCAGCGCTGCTTCGCGCCGGTGAAGCGATCCGCAAGGCCTGCAGCGAGACCGGTTTCTTCTACATCATCAACCACGGGGTGCCGCAGTCGGTGATCGACACGGCGATGGCGGCGGCGAAAACCTTCTTCGCCTATCCGGCCGAGGTGAAGCGCCAAGTGGCGGTGAACAAACGCCATCGCGGCTGGCATGCATTGGGTGGGGCACTGATGTACGAGGCGACCAAGCCGGACTTCAAGGAATTCTTCAGCATGGGGCTGGAGCTGCCGGAGGACGATGAGTGCGTGCTGGCAGGTGAAGCCTTGCGCGGGCCGAACCAGTGGCCGGACTTCATGCCCGAGCTGCGCATGGCGCTGGATGCCTATTACGAGGAGATCGGCCTGGCGGGGGCAGATCTGTTGCGGGCGGTGGCGGTGGGGCTGGGCATCGAGCCTGAGTTTTTTGCGCCGAAATACGGCAAGCGTTTGCAGCGTACGCAGATGGTTTATTACCCGCCGCATCCGCCGTTGGCCGAGACCGATCAGTTCGGCGTGGCCCCGCACACGGATTACGGATGCATCACGTTGTTGTATCAGGACAATAGCGGTGGGT
>CAURWS010000749.1:0-2552 GCA_963528485.1 uncultured Pseudomonas sp.
CCGGCCGCTCATGGCCACGACGCGGTGCAGACCGCCAAGGCGATGAGCGAGGGCACGGCCAGGGCGCTGATCTGCCTGGGCGGCAATTTTGCGGTGGCGATGCCCGACCCTGCGCAGTGCTTCCCGGCCATGGCCACGCTGGATCTGGGGGTGCACATCGGCACCAAGCTCAATCGCTCGCACCTGCTGGTATCAAAGGAAACCTTCATTCTTCCGTGCCTGGGCCGCACCGAGCTGGACGTGCAGGCTGGCGGGCCGCAATCGGTCACGGTGGAAGACTCGATGTCGATGATTCACGCGTCGGCGGGCAAGCTGAAGCCTGCGTCCGAGTTTCTGCGCTCAGAGCCTGCCATCGTCGCCGGCATTGCCCACGCGACCCTGCCCGGCAGCAAGGTGCCCTGGTTTGAACTGGTGGCCGATTACGACAAGATCCGCGATCTGATCGAGAAGACCCTGCCGGGCTTCGAGGATTTCAACGCCCGCATCCGCGTGCCCGGCGGGTTCCGCATGCCGCTGCCGGCGGTCGATCGCATCTGGAACACGCCCTCGGGCAAGGCCGAGTTTTATGTGTTCGAAGGCTTGCACGAGGATCTGGTGGTGGAGGGCGACGATGTCCTGCGCCTGGTCACCCTGCGCAGTCACGATCAGTACAACACCACGATCTACGGCCTGGATGACCGCTATCGCGGGGTGTTTGGGCGGCGCGATGTGCTGTTCATGAGCCAGGCGGACCTCGACGCCAGAGGGCTTGAACACGGGGATCTGGTGGACATCGAAACGGTGTCCGACGGCACGCCGTTGCGTTACGAAAAGCTCACCGCGATCGAGTTCAAGATCGCCCCGGGCACCATCGGTGCCTACTACCCCGAGGCGAACACCTTGGTGCCGCTGGATTACCTCGACAAGGACAGCGGCACGCCGTCGTATAAATCCGTTCCCGTGCGGGTGCAGCGCTCTCGGTTGACCTAGCACTGACGTAGCCGGGAGGTCAGCAGGATTGGCCCTCCCGGTGGCCCGATCGCACTCAGTCCTGACTATTGTCGCAGGCTCAATCATAGCCAGCGTCGATGGTAGCGATTGCCATGGCTGATTTCCGCCGAGAAGATGCGCTCCCTAGAATGGTCTGCACACGAGAAATCAAACCGACCAAAGGGAGCTTCACATGGCTATCGAAATCGGCATCAACGAACAGGATCGCGCAGAAATCGTCGAGGGGCTGTCGCGGCTGATCTCCGACACCTACGTGCTGTACCTCAAGACCCACAATTTCCACTGGAACGTCACCGGCCCGATGTTCCGGACCCTGCACCTGCTCTTCGAAGAGCAGTACACCGAGCTGGCCACAGCGGTCGACTCCATCGCCGAACGCATCCGCGCTTTGGGCTTCCCGGCCCCTGGCACCTACTCGACCTACGCGCGGTTGTCTTCGATCAGAGAAGAGCCAGGCGTGCCAGCCGCCACGGACATGATCAAGCAGCTGGTCGAAGGTCAGGAAGCTGTGGTACGTACTGCCCGTGGTATGTTCCCGCTGCTGGACAAGGTCAGTGACGAGCCGACTGCAGACCTCTTGACTCAACGCATGCAGGTTCACGAAAAGGCCGCCTGGATGCTGCGCTCACTGCTGGAAAACGACTGATCCGTGCGTAACGATACAAGCCCCTGGCATCGATGGATGTCAGGGGCTTTTTGCTTGCTGGGCCGTGGTCAAACGCTACGGTTCTTCGCCTCGATCCACTGCGACATGTACTGCGTGCTCTTGTGCTGATGATGACGCAGCATGGCACCGGTGAAGTTGGCCGTGCGATGGGCCGTCAGATCGTTACGCAACGGGTTGATCCGATCGATCAGGCTCTTGCAGTGCGGTTCGAATCGAAAACGTTCCTGTAATATCTGCCAGCCAGCCTGTTGCGCCTGTTCCCAGCGCGCCTGATCGGTGTACAGGCGCACGGCTTCGTCGGCCAACGTCTGGGCGTCCTCAGCGATGGCGCCGGGCACCGGCAGATCGCCAAACATGGCTTCGGCGCCGATGGGCGTGGTGACCGTGGGCGTGCCGCAGATCATCGCGTCGATGACCTTGCCCTTGATGCCCGCGCCGAAGCGAACCGGCGCCAGCGACACCCGCGCCGCAGCCATCACTTCCAGCGCATCTTCAGCCCGGTTCATGATGTGGAAACCCTGCGTCGGGTTGTGCAGCGCTGCGGCTTTGGGCGGGGTGTAGGCGCCATAGACATGCACCTGAGCGCCCGGCAACTGCTGGCGAATCAACGGCCAGATGGCGTTTTTCAGCCACAGCACCGCATCCCAGTTCGGCGCGTGGCGGAAGTTGCCGATGGTCAGGAAATGCGTGCGCTCCTCAAAGCCCGGGGCCTGATCGGGGACGTCGCGAACCAGCAGCGGGGCCCAGTGCAGGATCGAGGCAGGCATGCCGAACTGCTGGGTCAGCAGCTCGATTTCCATGTCCGAGACCATCAGGTTCAGGTCGCTACGGTACATCGCGGCGATCTCTCGCTGGGCAATGTCGGTGGTCGCCATGTGCGAGAAGAGTTCATCCC
>CAURWS010000750.1:0-2545 GCA_963528485.1 uncultured Pseudomonas sp.
GCACCACGCGCTTGCGCAGCATCGGTTCCAGCGCCTGAGCCAGCGATTGCCCCGGATCGACGTGGGTCACCGGCACATTGAGAATCCGGCCCAGCGTCTTGAGCTGCTCCTGAGCCCCGATGCGGAAGCTGTCCATGCTCACCAGCGCAATGTTTTGCGCGCCGTATTTCAACACATATCGGGCCGCGAGTTTGGCCAACGTGGTGGTCTTGCCCATACCGGCAGGACCGACCATGGCAATCACCCCGCCCTCTTCCAGCGGCTCGACGTCGGGTGTGACGATCATGCGCGCCAGGTGAGCCAGCAACATGCGCCAGGCGTGAGGCTGATCGTCAACGTCCGGGACCATGTTCAGCAGGTCGCGCGACAGCGGGCCAGACAGGCCCACACGTTGCAGACGACGCCAAAGGTTGGCCTGTTGCGGACGGCTGCCCTGCAGCTGGTTCCAGGCCAGCGAACCCAGCTGGACTTCCAGCAGTTCGCGCAGGCCGTTCAATTCCGAGCGCATCGAATCGTAGGCGCGCTGGCTGATGCCAGGCTCGGCGTACGCCTGACGCTCGGCACGGTCGGCAGCCACCGCAGCGTGGATCGAGGGGCGGAACGGTTCGTCCAGCGTCGGCTCGATCTGCTGCTTGCTGTCATCCATGGCAAGACCGGTAAACAGCTGCCGGTTGGCGACGGTGTCCAGTTCGCTGCGGCTGGTCAGCTCGGCCTGAGCGGTCACAATGCGCGACTGAGTCTTGCGCAGCTCGTCTTCAAGCTCGATGTTCGGCACACGCGGCGCCAGCGCAGACAATTTGTAGTCCAGCGCAGCGGTCAGTTCCACGCCACCGGCGATCCGCCGGTTACCGATGATGGCGGCTTCAGCGCCCAGCTCATCACGAACCAGTTTCATGGCTTGTCGCATATCGGCGGCGAAAAAACGCTTAACTTGCATGACTCACTACCTCAGCCGTTCGGCCCGACAGTCGCTACGATGGTGACTTGCTTATTGTCAGGAATTTCCTGATAAGCCAAAACATGCATATTCGGAACCGCCAGGCGTCCAAAGCGGGACAACATGGCACGGACCGGACCTGCGACCAACAAAATAACCGGCTGACCCTGCATCTCCTGACGCTGCGCCGCTTCGATCAGCGAGCGCTGAAGCTTCTCAGCCATGCTCGGTTCGAGCAGAACGCCTTCTTCCTGACCCTGACCTGCCTTCTGCAGACTATTGAGCAATATCTGTTCCAACCTTGGCTCAAGGGTGATAACAGGCAGCTCCGGCTCAATGCCGACAATGCTTTGCACGATTGCGCGGGACAAACCGACCCGCACTGCAGCCACCAACGCGGCGGTATCTTGACTCCGTGCGGCGTTGTTGGCGATGGCTTCGGCAATGCTGCGAATATCGCGCACCGGCACCTGCTCGGCCAGCAGCGCTTGCAACACCTTGAGCAGCGCCGACAACGACAGCACGCCCGGCACCAGCTCTTCAGCCAGTTTTGGCGAACTCTTGGCCAGCAACGTCATCAGTTGCTGGACTTCTTCATGACCGATCAGCTCATGAGAGTGTTTGTACAGGATCTGGTTCAAGTGCGTTGCCACTACAGTGCTGGCATCGACTACGGTATAGCCCAATGACTGCGCCTGGGCGCGCTGGCTGATTTCGATCCAGACCGCCTCAAGCCCGAACGCCGGGTCTTTGGCAGTAATGCCGTTGAGGCTGCCGAACACTTGACCGGGGTTGATCGCCAGCTCCCGGTCCGGGTAGATCTCGGCTTCGGCCAGGGTCACGCCCATCAGCGTCAAACGATACGCGCTCGGTGCCAGGTCCAGGTTGTCGCGAATGTGTACGGTGGGCATCAAAAAGCCCAACTCTTGCGACAGCTTCTTGCGCACGCCCTTGATCCGCGCCAGCAGCTGGCCACCCTGATTGCGGTCCACCAGCGGAATCAGGCGGTAGCCCACTTCCAGGCCGATCATGTCGATCGGGGTGACGTCATCCCAGCCCAGCTCCTTGGATTCCTGAACGCGATTGGGGGCCGGCAGCAGCTCCTGTTGACGCTTGACCTCCTGGATGGCAGCCAGCTTGACCATGTTCTGTTTCTTCCATAGCAGGTAAGCACCACCGGCGGCGGCCAGACCCAGGCTGATGAACGAAAAGTGCGGCATGCCAGGCACCAGTCCCATGACGATCATGATGCCTGCCGACACCGCCAGCGCCTTGTGCGAGGTGAACATCTGGCGACCGACCAACTTGCCCATCTCTTCGGAACCGGAAGCACGGGTCACCATGATCGCCGCGGCGGTGGAGAGCAGCAGCGACGGCAATTGCGCCACCAAACCGTCACCAATCGTCAACAGGGCGTACACCTTACCGGCGTCGGCAAAGCTCATGTTGTGCTGCAGGATGCCCACCAGCATGCCGCCGATGAGGTTGATGAACAGAATCAACAGGCCGGCAATGGCGTCACCACGCACGAACTTGCTGGCACCGTCCATGGAGCCGTAGAACTCGGCCTCCTGGGCGACTTCCAGACGACGGCGTTTGGCTTCGGGC
>CAURWS010000751.1:0-2543 GCA_963528485.1 uncultured Pseudomonas sp.
CCCTTGTTCCACCATTACATGCCTAACGCGGTCGAGCACAGGCCGAGAAACAGCAGCACCACCCACTGCTGCGGGGCGTCCGGCAGGTGTTGCGCATTACCGAACAGCAGAAACGCTGGCAGTGCCACCGCCAGTGCGCCGAGGTAGAAATAGCCAAAACGCCGATAATGCGGCAGGTCGCTCGGGTGGCGCGCCACCAGATGCTTGTACAACACCTGGCCGGCAGCGTAGGTGAAGTTGGCGACTTGCAGCAGCAGGAAGCCGCCGAGGAAGTTCGCATCGACGTGGTCGTAACGAATGATCACCGCGCCCAGCACCGCCACGATCGCCGCCAGCAGGCCCCATGGGTTGAAGCGGCGGTTGAGGGCGTCTTCGATCAGGGTCACGTGCAACGGCGTGAGGATGGTGAACAGCAGCACCTCCGGCACCGTCAGCACGCGAAAGCTCAGGTAAAGGCAGACGTAGGTGACGCCGAACTGCAGCGCACCGATCAACAGCATGCCGCGCATGAACGCCGGTTCCACCTGACGCCAGCGAGTCAATGGAATGAACACCAGCCCGGCCAGCACCACACGAATCAGCACCGCGAGGTAACTGTCGACATGCCCTGCCAGATAAACGCCGATCAGGCTGAAGGAAAACGCCTGGATCAGCGTCACAAAAAGTAGATAGCCCATGATTGCCCCTGTTTTGAAGGCGGCGACCTTAGCGGGTTAGCGCAAGGTTGTACAAGCCACCCCGGAACCCTGTAGGAGCGCGCTTGCCCGCGAAAGGCTTCATTAGCCACAAGCAATGCGCTGAATGTCCGACCTATCGCGGGCAAACGCGCTCCTGCAAAGGTGATGATGGCGGGCAATAAAAAGCCCGATGACCCCGCGCTGTCGGGCGGGTCGATCGGGCGATGCACTCAGGAGCGGTACAAGTGCCAAGGGAGAGTCGATGAACGCGAGAATGATCACTCGCAGGCATTAACGGACGATTAAGCCTTTCTTTCGTAAATGGGCTGATTCTTCAAATCGGTTGGGCCATCAAGCCACTTGGGCGAGTTTGTGAATTCGTTGGAGAGGAGATTAATCGTGACTAAATCGATAAAAAAGCGTAAAAAATTGCTACTAAATATCTAATTATTTGTTTTGTTGGCAGGACCGCTTTAGGCTCCCCCGCCAGTCACTTAACGGTTTATTGAGGGTCGCAGCTGAGCTTGATGCGCAGCTTGACGATCTCGCGGCTGAATTTGACGGTGATGTTGGCGCTGCTCTTCGGCGCAATCTGCACGCGACGTGTGCGAGGGGCCTCGGGGCCGTTGCTGAACACGGCGGTGCATTTGGCCGGGACGTCGCCGTAATTGTTCACGGTGATGTTGCCGATGTCGTAGGCGGTGTCGTGGCTGTTGTAGTCGATTTGCACGCCGTTGATGTGTTTCTCCACATCGATGGGGTAGGCAAAAGCGCTCAAGGGCAACATCGTCAGCAGCACACACCAGAATTTTTTCATGCGGCAGTCTCCATTAAGGGATGTCAGCTTAGGACAACAGGAGCGAAACATGAAAGCGCCTCGCGTGACCCTTGATCAATGGCGCACGTTGCAAGCCGTGGTCGATCACGGTGGTTTTGCCCAGGCGGCCGAAGCGCTGCACCGCTCGCAGTCTTCTGTCAGTTACACCGTGGCCAGAATGCAGGACCAACTGGGCGTGCCGTTGCTGCGCATCGACGGGCGCAAGGCCGTTTTGACCGACGCCGGCGAAGTGCTGTTGCGCCGCTCGCGGCAATTGGTGAAGAGCGCCAGTCAGCTCGAAGACCTGGCCCATCACATGGAGCAAGGCTGGGAGGCCGAGGTGCGCCTGGTGGTCGACGCCGCGTACCCCAACGCCCGCCTGGTGCGCGCCCTGACGGCCTTCATGCCGCAGAGTCGCGGCTGTCGTGTGCGCTTGCGTGAAGAAGTGCTGTCCGGCGTCGAAGAAGTACTGCTCGAAGGCGTTGCGGACCTGGCCATCAGCGGCTTCAATATTCCGGGTTACCTGGGGACGGAAATGAGCAGCGTCGAGTTCGTCGCCGTCGCTCACCCTGATCACCTGTTGCATCAGATGCAGCGGGAACTGACCTTTCAGGATCTCGAAAGCCAGCTGCAAGTGGTGATCCGCGACTCCGGCCGCAACCAGCCTCGCGACGTCGGCTGGCTGGGCTCTGAACAGCGCTGGACCGTGGGCAGCCTGGCCACGGCAGCAAAATTCGTCAGCAGCGGCCTGGGCTTTGCGTGGCTGCCGCGGCACATGATCGAACGGGAAATCCGCGAGGGCGTGCTCAAGCCGCTGCCGCTGGATAAGGGTGGCAGCCGCAACCCAACCTTCTACTTGTATGCGAGCAAGGAAAAACCGCTGGGGCCTGCGACGCAGATCCTCATCGAGCTGATCCAGACCTTCGACACCGCGCCGCTGGATGCCGCGTTCGCGGCGCCGCAGCAGATGTGACACCCGACACCGAACTGTATAAGCGCTTGCCCGCGAAAACCCTTTGTCTGCAACGAAAGTGCTGACTGACACACCG
>CAURWS010000752.1:0-2543 GCA_963528485.1 uncultured Pseudomonas sp.
CAACAACCCGGTCACCGGGGCGCCGCTGGACCTGAGCTTCGCCACGCTGCGCAGTGTGTCGCCAGTGCATTTGCAGTACATGCGCAACATGCAGACCCTGGCCTCGATGTCGATTTCCATTGTGGTGCGCGGCCGGTTGTGGGGGTTGATCTCCTGCCATCATGCGACGCCGCGTTCGGTCAGCTTCCAGACCCGTACTGCCTGTGAGCTGCTGGGCAGTGTGCTGTCGCTGCAAATCGAAACCAAGGAAGCCCAGGCCAAGACCCAGCGCATGCTGGTCCTGCGCCGGCAGATCGTGCAGATGCTCGCCGCGATGGCGGATCTGGACAGCGTGATCGGCGGCCTTCGCTCGATGCCTGAGGTGCTGCTGGCCTTCGTCGAGGCGTAGGGGGCTGCGGTGATGTCCGATTCCATCGTGGATGTCTACGGTGAGTCCCCGGATCGCGAGCAGATCCAGGCCCTGACCGAATGGCTGAGCCAACGCACTATTCCTGTCGTGGTCCAGTCCGACAACGTTGGCCGTGACATTCCGGATCTGCCGAAATTGAGCCGGTCAGTCAGCGGCGTTCTGGCCATGGCGATCTCCGAGCTGCATTCGAACTACATCATCTGGTTCCGTCCTGAGCAAACCCGCGTGGTCAACTGGGCCGGCAAACCGGAAAAAACCGTCAGTGACACCGGCTCGCTCAGCCCGCGTCACAGCTTTGCCCTGTGGCAGGAGACCGTACGCGGCTTCTCACGGCCCTGGGACGAGCTTGATACCGAAGGCGTGGTCGAACTGCGCGCTGCAGTGCTCGGTATTGTGCTGCGCAAGGCCGAGGAAATGGCTGCGTTGGCCGAAGAACTGAAGAAGTCCAACAAGGAGCTCGAAGCGTTTTCCTACAGCGTGTCCCATGACCTGCGCGCGCCGCTGCGCCACATCGCCGGGTACGCCGAGCTGTTGAGCGATATCGAAGGCAGCAAACTGTCCGAGCGGGGTGTGCGTTTTCTGGAAAACATCGGCGAGTCGGCAAGGTTCGCCGGCACCCTGGTCGACAACTTGTTGAGCTTTTCGCAGATGGGCCGCTCGGCCATGCGCTACTCGCAGGTGGATCTGAACGCCATGGTCCAGGCCATTCGCCGCGAAATGCAGCCCGATTACGAAGGCCGCGACCTGCAATGGCAGATTCCCGAGCCGTTACCGATAGTGATCGCCGACGCCGCATTTTTGCATCTGGCCATGCGCAACCTGCTGTCCAACGCCATCAAATACAGCCGCGCGCAAAACGCTGCGGTGATCGAGATTGGCAGTTACGAAGAAGACGGCAAGATCGTGGTGTACATCCGTGACAACGGTGTGGGCTTCGACATGCAATACGCCAGCAAGCTGTTCGGCGTGTTCCAGCGCCTGCACCGCATGGAAGAATTCGAAGGCACAGGCATTGGCCTGGCCAGCGTACGCCGGATCATCGAACGTCATGACGGCATGGTCTGGGCCCATGGCGAGCTGGGGCAGGGAGCCACTTTTTACTTTGCGCTGCCCAAGCGCAGTTTGACCGTAACTCTTTGAGTGTCCGAGGAGACGCCCAATGTTAAAACCCATTCTTCTGGTGGAAGACAATCCCAACGACCTGGAGCTGACCCTCGTCGCCCTGGAACGTAGCCAGTTGGCCAACGAAGTGATCGTGTTGCGTGACGGCGCTGAAGCGCTGGATTATCTCTTTCGGCGCAATGCTTATCATGACCGTGATGCGGGTAACCCAGCGGTGCTGTTGCTGGACCTGAAACTGCCGAAACTCGACGGCCTGGAAGTGCTCAAGGCGATCCGCGAAAGCGAAGAGCTGCGCAGTATTCCGGTGGTCATGCTGACCTCGTCCCGGGAAGAGCCCGATCTTCAACGCGCGTATGCGTTGGGAGTGAACGCTTACGTGGTCAAACCGGTCGAATTCAAGGAATTCGTCTCGGCAATCTCCGATCTCGGGGTTTTCTGGGCCGTTCTCAACGAGCCGCCACCCGGTTCGCTGCGACTCTCACGCCGTCCGGGCCCCTGATTTCCGGTTCCCAAGGCCTGAGCCGTCCTGCGAAATGCGGGTGGCGAAGGCCTTTGCGCAACGATTGACGATTATTCATGCCGCTATCGCTTAAATTGCTACTGGTTGAAGACAGTCCGCACGATGCAGAACTGACGCTGCTCACCCTGGAGAACAGTGGACTGAAAATCGACGCCACCCTGGTCTACAACCATCAGGAAGTGGAGCGCGAGCTGCTGGCGCGACGTTTTGATCTCATCCTCAGCGACTACCTGCTGCCCGGTTCCTCAGGCCCCGAGGTGCTCAACAGTGCCTTGCGCCTTGCCCCGCAGACCCCGTTCATTTTCCTGTCCGGCATTTTCGGCGAGCAGCATGCGGTCGAGATGATGCGCATGGGCGCCATCGACTATGTGCTCAAGCAGAACCTGAAAATGCTGCCCAAGGCAGTGAACCGCGCGGTCTCCGAGGTACGCGAGCGGGAAAAACGCCAGCACGCCGAGCAGACCCTCAAGGAAACCGAGATCCGCGCGCACC
>CAURWS010000753.1:0-2542 GCA_963528485.1 uncultured Pseudomonas sp.
GGGTGATGGTCAACTGCCCCACGCTATGGTTTGACGACGCGTTGGCCGTGCGCATCAGCCCGTAGACCACCCACGGCTGACGCCCGATTTCCGTGGTGAACCAGCCCGCCAGCATCGCAATCAGGCCCGCCGGGCCCATGCACATCACCAGGCGCAGGAACAGGCGGTTGCTGTACAGCCCGCCGCGCCAGCGCAGCCAGGCACTCCACACGCCGACGAAGATCATCAGCATGCCCAGCGCCACCATGACCCGGAACGACCAGAAGACGATCAGCGAGTTGGGGCGGTCCTCAGGCGGGAACGACTTGAGCGCCGGGATCTGTTTGTCCAGGCTGTGGGTCAGGATCAGGCTGCCCAGGTACGGGATTTCAATCGCGTACTTGGTGCGTTCTTCCTTCATGTCGGGGATGCCGAACAGGATCAGCGGGGTCGGCTCGTCGCCGACGTTTTCCCAGTGGCCTTCGATGGCCGCGATCTTGGCGGGCTGATGCTCCAGGGTATTCAAACCATGGGCATCACCGACCACCGCCTGAATCGGCGCGACGATCAGCGCCATCCACATGGCCATCGACAGCATGCGACGGATCGCCGGGTTGTCGCGACCGCGCAGCAAATGCCAGGCCGCCGAGGCGCCGACGAAGAAGGCCGTAGCAACGAACGCGGCAATCGCCATGTGCGCCAGGCGGTAAGGGAATGACGGGTTGAAGATCACCGCCAGCCAGTCCACCGGAATCACCCGGCCGTCGACGATTTCAAAGCCTTGCGGGGTCTGCATCCAGCTGTTGGACGCCAGAATCCAGAAGGTCGAAATCAGCGTGCCCACTGCCACCATGACTGTTGCGAAGAAGTGCAGGCCACGGCCCACACGGTTCCAGCCGAACAGCATGACGCCCAGGAAACCGGCTTCGAGGAAGAATGCGGTGAGAACCTCGTAAGTCAGCAAGGGCCCTGTGACCGCACCGGCGAAGTCAGAGAACCGGCTCCAGTTGGTGCCGAACTCGTACGCCATGACCAGCCCCGAGACCACCCCCATGCCGAAGTTGACGGCAAAGATCTTCGACCAGAAGTGATAGAGGTCGCGGTAGGTGTTGTCGTGGGTCTTGAGCCACAGGCCTTCGAGCACAGCGAGAAAACTCGCCAGACCAATGGTAATGGCAGGAAACAGGATGTGGAATGAAACAGTGAACGCGAACTGGATTCGGGCGAGATCGAGAGCCTCTAAACCGAACATAGGTCTTCCTCTATCAGGTGACACTGGCGGCCGACCGGTAAATCGACGCTCAGCGGTTCATTGACATGGATCAATCAACGTTAAAAGAGTAGTCCCATTTCGGCACATGATCCGCGTGGTCTTTTGTCGCGTGACGAGTTGCCTCACCCTTTGGTGCAGAGCAGTTGGGGAAGAGCGAATCAGAGGAATGCCCAATGATGCCGGACTTCGATCCGCTCTTGATTCTCGCCGCAGGCCGTAGGAGCGTCGCTTGCCCGCGATCGCGGTCCGCAGCAAGCCGGACTCCCACGCCCTTCGGGCAGAAGCGCAATTGCGATCACAACGAGTGGCGCAGAAATCCGAGCAACGCCGTCACCAGCCGCTGATAGAGCGCATCCACCTCCGGCACCTGCCCCTTGCCGCGCAGGCTGCCGTGTACCAGCCCAAGGCCGGGGTCGAATTCGGTGGTCACGCCGGCTTCGCGTAGGGCGCGCTCGTAGCAGACGCCGTCATCGCGCAGGGGGTCGAATTGCGCGACAGCAATGAAGGCCGGGGCCAGCCCGCGAAAATCACCGGCTTGGAGCGGCATCGCATAAGGCGAGCGTTCGCCTTCCTTCATATACAACTGCCGGTAGAACCCGAGGTCTGCGGCGCTGAGCAGCGGCGCGTCGGAACATTCGCGGCGTGACGGCAGATCATCAGCGCCGCCAAGGCCCGGATACACCAACGCCTGCCCCACCGGCTGCCGCTCGCCCGCTTCGCGCAAGGCCAGACACACCGCCGCTGCCAGATTACCTCCGGCGCTGTCACCGGCGATGGCGATGCGATAAGGGTCGATGTCCAGCCGCTGGGCCTGAATCTGCAAGGCATGCCAGACCGCCAGGCAATCGCCGAACCCCGCTGGAAACGGGTGTTCGGGGGCCAGACGGTAATCCACGGCGATGACCACGGCATTGAGGTCCACAGCCAGCGCGGCTGTGAGGAAATCATGGGAATCCAGATCCCCGACCACCCAGCCTCCGCCATGCAGGTACAGCACGCAGGGCGCGGGGTGTTCGAGGGAAAGGTGATGGGGTCGATAGCTGCGAACCGAAACATCCGCCAGCCTGAAATCCTTGACCTCAAGATCGGCCGGTCGTGTCGGGGTGAAGGCTTCGCACATGCGCGAGTAAGAATGCCGCTGTGCAACGATCTCCAGCGAATCGACGCTGAAACTCAGGGTTTTCTCGATGAAAATTGCCATTTCTGGCGAGAGGGGGTAAGTCATCGCAGCGCTCCAACCATCAGGAACAGGTAACCGATAGATCTGGCGCTGAAAGCCCTGTAGCAGCA
>CAURWS010000754.1:0-2534 GCA_963528485.1 uncultured Pseudomonas sp.
CCGCTGCACCACCGCCCCCTCAGGTCGGCGTCGTGACCATCCAGCCCCAGCCTTATACCCTTGTCTCCGATCTGCCGGGTCGCACCACTGCCTTTCGCGTGGCCGAAGTGCGTCCGCAGGTCAACGGCATCATTCTCAAGCGCCTGTTCACTGAAGGCACCGACGTCAAGGCCGGCCAGCAGCTGTATCAGGTCGATCCAGCCGTCTATGAAGCCAGCCTCAACAGTGCCAAGGCGACCTTCGACGCCACCAACTCGCTGGCCGGCCGCTACAAGCAGCTGATCAACGAGCAGGCCGTGAGCCGTCAGGAATACGACACCGCCGTGGGCAACGCCCGTGAAGCCAAGGCTGCCGTGCAGACCGCCGAAATCAACCTTCGCTACACAAAAGTGTATGCGCCTATTTCAGGTCGTATCGGTCGGTCGCTGGTGACTGAAGGTGCGCTGGTGAGCAATGGCCAGGCCGATGCGATGGCCACCATTCAACAGCTGGACCCGATCTACGTCGATGTGATCCAGTCCTCTACCGAGATGCTGCGTCTGCGTCGCGAGCTGGAAAGCGGCAAGCTGCAGAAAGCCGGTGACAACGCTGCCAAGGTCAAGCTGACGCTGGAAGACGATAGCCAGTACCCGATCGATGGCAAGCTGGAGTTCTCCGAAGTGTCGGTTGACCAGAGCACAGGTTCGGTGACCCTGCGCGCAGTCTTTCCCAACCCCAACCACACCTTGCTGCCTGGCATGTTCGTGCACGCTCGTCTGCAATCCGGTGTGAACGAGCAGGCGATTCTGGTGCCGCAACAGGGCGTGACCCGCGACCTGAAAGGCACGCCGACCGCGCTGGTGGTCAATCAGGACAACAAAGTGGAATTGCGTACTCTGGTGGCCACTCGCACCAGCGGCACTGACTGGGTGGTGGACAAGGGCCTGAGCGCAGGCGACCGCGTCATCACCGAAGGCCTGCAGTACGTCAAGCCGGGCGCTCAAGTGACCGTAGCCGACGCGACCAACGTCAAACCCGCTGCCGCCCCGGCTCCCGCTCAAGGGAGTAAATGATTCATGTCGAAGTTTTTCATCGACCGACCCATTTTCGCGTGGGTAATTGCCCTCGTGATCATGCTGGTCGGGGCTCTTTCGATCCTCAACTTGCCGATCAACCAGTACCCGGCCATTGCGCCGCCGGCCATCGCGATTCAGGTCACCTACCCGGGTGCCTCTGCACAGACCGTGCAGGACACCGTGGTTCAGGTCATCGAACAGCAGATGAACGGTATCGACAACCTGCGTTACATCTCGTCTGAAAGTAACTCCGATGGCAGCATGACCATCACTGTTACCTTCAACCAGGGCACCAACCCTGACATCGCGCAGGTTCAGGTACAGAACAAGCTCAACCTGGCCACCCCGCTGCTGCCGCAAGAAGTGCAACAGCAGGGTCTGCGCGTCACCAAGGCGGTGAAGAACTTCCTGCTGGTTATTGGTCTGGTGTCCGAAGACGGCAGCATGGGCAAGGAAGACTTGTCCAACTACATCGTTTCCAACATTCAGGACCAGATCGCCCGGACGCCGGGTGTGGGTGACTTCCAGGTGTTCGGTGCCCAGTACGCGATGCGTATCTGGCTCGACCCGGACAAACTGAACAACTACCAGCTGACCCCGGTTGACGTAAAAACCGCGATCACTGCGCAGAACGTTCAGGTGTCGTCCGGTCAGATTGGTGGTCTGCCAGCCGTCAAAGGCCAGCAGCTCAACGCCACCATTATCGGCAAGACCCGCCTGCAGACCGCCGAACAGTTCGGCAACATCTTGCTCAAGGTCAATCAGGATGGCTCGCAAGTTCGCCTGAAGGATGTCGCCAGCATCGGTCTGGGCGGCGAGAACTATAGCGTCGACGCACAGTTCAACGGTAAACCGGCTTCGGGTCTGGCGATCAAGCTGGCCACAGGCGCCAACGCCCTGGACACCTCCAAGGCTATCCGCGACACCATCGGGCGCCTGGAGCCGTTCTTCCCGCCTGGCATGAAAGCGGTTTACCCGTACGACACGACCCCAGTGGTCAAGGAGTCCATCACCGGCGTGGTCCACACGCTGGGTGAAGCGATCATCCTCGTGTTCCTGGTGATGTACCTGTTCCTGCAGAACTTCCGCGCCACCATCATCACCACGTTGACGGTGCCGGTGGTATTGCTGGGTACGTTCGGCATCCTTGCGGCCGCCGGTTTCACCATCAACACGCTGACCATGTTCGGCATGGTGCTGGCCATCGGCTTGCTGGTGGACGACGCCATCGTCGTGGTGGAAAACGTCGAGCGGGTCATGGCCGAGGAGCATTTGTCACCTCGCGACGCGACGCGCAAATCCATGGAGCAAATCCAGGGTGCGCTGGTGGGTATCGCCATGGTGCTGTCGGCGGTACTGCTGCCAATGGCCTTCTTTGGCGGGTCCACGGGTGTGATTTATCGACAGTTCTCGATCACCGTGGTGTCCGCCATGGCGCTCTCGGTACTGGTCGCGCTGGTCTTCACCCCTGCCCTGTGT
>CAURWS010000755.1:0-2533 GCA_963528485.1 uncultured Pseudomonas sp.
GGTCAATGGTGTGCAGATCGCCTACCGCACCGGCGGCAACGGGCCTGGCCTGTTGCTGCTGCACGGGCACCCGCAGACCCATGTCATCTGGCACAAGGTCGTCGAGCGCTTGAGTCGCCATTTCACCGTCGTTGCAGCCGACCTGCGCGGCTATGGCGACAGCAGCAAGCCTGCGGCCACTGACGATCATTGCAGTTATTCGAAGCGGGAAATGGGCCGCGACATGGTGGCGCTGATGACCGAACTGGGCTTGCCGACGTTTTCGATTCTGGCCCACGACCGAGGCGCCCGGGTGGCCCATCGGCTGGCGCTGGATCATCCCCGCGCTGTGACGCGCATGGCCCTGCTCGACATCGCGCCGACGCTTGCGATGTACAGCCAGACCAACGAAGCCTTCGCCCGCGCATATTGGCACTGGTTCTTCCTGATCCGCCCGGCGCCGTTGCCGGAGACGCTGCTGCAGGCTGATCCCGAGCAATACCTACGCAGTGTCATGGGCAGCCGCAGCGCCGGGCTGGCGCCGTTCACTGACCAAGCGTTCGCCGAATACGTGCGCTGCGCCAAACTGCCGGGCGCCGCGCGGGGCGTATGCGAGGACTACCGTGCCAGCGCCACCATCGACCTGGAACACGACCGCGCCGACATCGCCGCCGGCAATCATCTGCAATTGCCGCTGCTGGTACTCTGGGGCGCGCAAGGCACGGTGGGCACGTGTTTCGACCCGCTCAAGGAATGGCAGCAAGTCGCCACCGATGTGCGCGGCAAGGCGTTGCCCGGCGGGCATTACCTGGCCGAGGAGATTCCGGATGAGTTGCTGGCCGAGGTGATGCCGTTTTTGGTCTGATTCAGCGGCAGGCGTTGGGGCCGGAATTGGGCAACCGCCGCGTCGCCACTCGCTCGCGCACCTTGTCGTACGCCATGTTGAACAGCATGGTGTACGGCAGGAACAACAGTAGCAGGCCGATATCCAGCAGGAACGCTTCCCACAGACTGATCGACAGCCACCACGCCGCCAGGGGCACCACGGCGACGATCAGGCCGGTCTCGAACGAGATCGCGTGCAATGCCCGCGCCTTCAGGCTCATGGCAAACCCCAGGCGCGCGCGCAGGCGGTCGAAACCGGCGTTGAAAACCATGTTCCAGAGCATCGCCACGGTCGAAATCATCACCGTCATGGCGCCCATCTTGCTCAGCGACTGGCCGAGCACCCAAGCCAGGCCCGGCGCGAACACCACCACGCCGATGAGCTCGAACAGCAGCGCGTGAAAGGCCCGCTCCTTGAGGGATTTTGCGGGGACAGCCGACTTCGCAGCTTTATGGGCAGGCATGATGATCTTCACTTTGTAACGGGCAGGCCTGCATTGTCGGCGGGCAATCGGCTAAAGTGAAAATCGTTACCATCGGAAAAACCGATGGGTAGATGAGTGGACCTGTCATGAGTTACTCCCCCGAAGCCCTTGAAGCCTTCGCCCAGACCATCACCCTGGGGTCATTCAGTGCTGCTGCCAGACGCCTGGGCAAGAGCCAGTCGACCATCAGCGAAGCGATTTCCCGGCTGGAAATCGACCTGGGAGTCGAGCTGTTCGACCGTTCATCCAAGCACCCGGCGCTGACCGAAGCGGGCAGGGCGCTGCACGGGCGGATCGAGGACGTGCTGGCGGCGTCGGACAAACTGCGCCGCGCCGCCGGGCGTCTGGCCGAGGGCATGGAGCCGCGGCTGACGCTGGTGTTGTCCGACGCCAATCAGTTCGCCGAATTCGAAGCGCGCATGGCCGAGCTGGATCAGCGCTTTGCGGACATCGAGCTTGAGTGCGTGTTTGCCGAGCACGGCGATGCGATCAACCTGATCCAGACAGGGCGAGCCTGCCTCGGCCTGCTCTCCGCCCAGGCCAGCTACCCGCCGGAAGTGGGCCACGCGACCATCGCCGAGCGCGCCGATTTCGGCATTTTCGTGTCCCACAAGCATCCGCTCGCCAGCGCCCGAGACATCGATTACCGCACGCTGGCGCAACACCGCGCGCTACGGCTGAACACCATCATCGACGAAAGCATCCCCACCGACGACCTGCCCAGTGGCGCCCTGCGTCAGTGGTCGGCACCCAATTACCTGTTGCTGATGGACATGGCGATCTTCGGTTTCGGCTGGTCCGCCTTGCCCCGCTGGCTGGTGCGCGGTTATGCCCAAGGCCGGTTGAAGGAATTGCAGGTTCCCGGCTGGCCACGCAGCTCGGCAGTGGATGTGATCTGGTCGCGGCAGAAAAAGCTCGGCACGGCGGGGGCGTGGTTGCTGGATACGCTGCTTGAGGGGCGGGGGGATTATTGAGCAATGGCGGGGCATGAATATCAAAACCGCTCCGATCTAGCGCGCTGCCCGTTTTTCGCTTGTGACCGGAGGTCTACGGCCTGCGGCCAGAATCAAAAGCTCAGTCCCCTTCAATCCGCGATGGCATCGAGCACAAACCCCGCTGGCATTTCCTGCGCGTACTCGTTCACCACCTCCCGCGTCAGGCCGACGATGTCCTCTACCAGCTCC
>CAURWS010000756.1:0-2530 GCA_963528485.1 uncultured Pseudomonas sp.
CGCAGAATTCGTATGACCCGTTCCCCGTTTCGCCGTCTCGTGTTCGGCACCCTGCGTCGCCTGCTGTACCTGTGGGTGCGTTCGGAGACGATCAATCAGTCGTCCTTCACCCTCAACCTGGATCGCAGCCGCCCCGTGTTCTACGCGCTGCAAAACCCTTCAATGACCGATCTGGCCGTGCTCGACACCGAATGCCGCAAGGCCGGTCTGCCGCGCCCGGTGCTGCCAGTGGCGGTGGGGGCGCAGACTGAACCGGCTGCATTTTTTTACCTGACCCCTGAGCCCGACTGGCTGGGCCGTCAGGACAAACGCGGCGCCCCACCGACATTGGAGCGGCTGGTCGGCGCCGTGAGCCAGAACGCCACTGAAGACGCGCAGATCATCCCGGTCAGCGTGTTCTGGGGGCAGTCGCCGGACAAGGAAGACAGCCCGTGGAAACTGCTGTTCGCCGACAGTTGGGCCGTTACCGGGCGCTTGCGCAAGTTCATCACCATCCTGATTCTCGGCCGCAAGACCCGCGTGCAGTTCTCAGCGCCCATCCATGTGCGTGAGCTGGTCGATGAGAACAAAGGCTACGAGCGCACCGTACGCATGGCTCAACGCCTGCTGCGGGTGCATTTCCGCAACCTGAAGACCGCGACCATCGGCCCGGACCTCTCGCACCGACGCAATCTGGTCAAGGGTCTGGTCAACGACCCGCTGGTGAAACAGGCCATTCTCGACGAAGCCACGCGGGAGAAAATCCCCGAGGCCAAGGCGCGGGAAAAGGCCCTGCATTACGGCAACGAAATTGCCTCGGACTACACCTACACCGCCATCCGTTTTCTGGAAGTGGTGCTGAGCTGGTTCTGGAACAAGATCTACGACGGCATCAAGGTCAGCCACATCGAAGGCGTGCAGAACGTCGCGCAGGGCAACGAGATCATCTACGTGCCCTGCCATCGCAGCCACATCGACTACCTGCTGCTGTCGTACCTGCTGTTCCGCAACGGCCTGACGCCGCCGCACATCGCCGCGGGCATCAACCTCAACATGCCGGTGATCGGCAGCCTGCTGCGTCGTGGCGGGGCGTTTTTCATGCGCCGCACGTTCAAGGGCAACCCGCTCTACACCGCCGTGTTCAACGAATACCTGCACACCCTGTTCACCAAGGGCTTCCCGGTGGAGTACTTCGTCGAGGGCGGTCGCTCACGCACCGGGCGCATGCTGCAACCCAAGACCGGCATGCTCGCCATCACGCTGCGCAGCTACCTGCGCAACGCGCGCACGCCGATCGTCTTCGTGCCGGTGTACATCGGCTACGAGCGCGTGCTGGAAGGCCGCACCTACCTGGGTGAGCTGCGTGGCGCGGCGAAGAAGAAGGAATCGATCTTCGACATCTTCAAGGTCATCGGCGCGCTCAAGCAGCGTTTCGGCCGGGTGTCGGTGAACTTCGGCGAGCCGATCAAACTGGCCGAATTCCTCGATGACGAACAACCGGACTGGCGCACTCAGGAACTGGGGCCGGTGTTCAAGCCCGCCTGGCTCAACGAAACCACCCATCGCCTGGGCGAGCGTGTGGCGCGTCATTTGAATGAAGCTGCGGCGATCAACCCGGTGAACCTGGTGGCCCTGGCGTTGCTGTCGACCAACAAGCACGCACTGGACGATCAGGCGCTGGTGCGCGTGCTCGACCTGTACCTGACGCTGCTGCGCAGCGTGCCCTACTCGCCCCACACCACCTTGCCAGAGGGCGATGGCCGCGCGCTGATCGAGCACGTCAAAGGCATGGACCTGTTGTCCGAGCAGAAAGACGCGCTGGGCAGAATCCTCTACCTGGACGAGCAGAACGCCGTCCTGATGACCTACTACCGCAACAACGTGCTGCACATCTTCGCGCTGCCGTCGCTGCTGGCGAGTTTCTTCCAGAGCTCGTCGCGCATGAGCCGCGAGCAGGTGCTGCGTTACGCCCGCGCGCTGTACCCGTACCTGCAATCGGAGCTGTTCATCCGCTGGTCGCTGGACGAGCTGGATGCGGTGATCGATCAGTGGCTGGCGGCGTTCGTCGAACAGGGCCTGCTGCGCTTCGAAAACGACGTGTACCTGCGCCCGGCGCCGAGCTCGCGGCACTTCGTGTTGCTGACCCTGCTGTCGCGTTCCGTCGCACAGACGCTGCAGCGTTTCTACATGGCAATTTCGCTCCTGCTCAACAGCGGTCAGCACGCCCTCACCGCCGAAGAACTGGAAGACCTGTGCACGATCATGGCCCAGCGCCTGTCTATACTGCACGGTCTGAACGCCCCGGAATTCTTCGACAAGAGCCTGTTCCGCCACTTCATCCAGACCCTGCTGGAACAAGACGTGCTGCGCAAGGATGACAACGGGAAACTGGGCTATCACGCGCTGCTGGGCGAGCTGGCCGAAGGCGCGGCCAAGCGCGTACTGTCGGCGGAGATTCGTTTATCGATCCGCCAGGTGGCACTGCATCGCGATGAAGAGGTCCTAGTGGCGGGCCCGGACATCTGAGCTTTTTACCTATAGGAGTGAGCTT
>CAURWS010000757.1:0-2530 GCA_963528485.1 uncultured Pseudomonas sp.
CGCTCATGTTTTGCGATGAATCAAATGAAAAATGATGGTAGAAACCATAAAAAGATCAGCTGGCAGGCGATGCTGGCCATCAAAAAAAGGCAAACGCCAGCAATTTTTAACCTTTGTTCGACAGTCCGACCCGCAACGTGTGTACAACCCACGGTTTGGGTAGTCTTTTGAACGCCGATCAAGGATAGACCATGAGCCTTCCTTCGCTGGCCCAATTGCCAGCCAACCTGCTTGCGTTGGTCTCGCGTGCGCAACAGACGTTCCGCGCTGCGCTCGCTGCCCGGACCGATGGTGGTCAGGCGATTTTCGATGCCTGGCCTGCTGAACGTCTGGCCGCTTTTGATCGTGTCTGCGCGGCCAGCGATTTTGTCGCCGAGCACGTGGGACGCGATCCGCAGATGCTGCTCGACCTTGCCGAATCCGGCGAGCTGGAGCGCAGTTTTACGGCAAACGAGCTGCGTGAGCACATCGCCAACGCGGTCGCCGAAGCGGCCACCGACGATGAGCTGGGGCGTAATCTACGTCGTCAAAGGACGCGGCAGCAAGTCCGAATTATCTGGCGGGACCTCACTCGCCAGGCCGATCTGGTGGAAACCTGCCGTGACCTTTCCGACATGGCCGATGGCAGTATCGACCTCGCCTATCGGTGGTTATATGACAGACATTGCCAGCAATTCGGCGTGCCAACCGGGCGTCGCACCGGCGAGCCGCAACAGATGGTCATCCTCGGCATGGGCAAGCTGGGGGCCGTCGAGCTCAACCTTTCTTCTGACATTGACCTGATCTTCGCCTATCCCGAGGGGGGCGAAACCGTGGGGGTGAAGCGTCCACTGGATAACCAGGAATTTTTCATTCGCCTGGGGCAGCGCCTGATCAAGGCGCTGGACCCGGTGACTGTCGACGGTTTTGTCTTTCGCGTCGACATGCGTCTGCGGCCTTACGGCTCATCCGGGGCGCTGGTGCTCAGCTTTAATGCCCTGGAGCAGTACTACCAGGATCAGGGCCGCGACTGGGAACGCTACGCCATGATCAAGGCGCGGGTGGTCGGTGGCGATCAGGCCAAGGGCAGCGAATTGCTGGAGATGTTGCGGCCGTTCGTGTATCGCCGCTACCTGGACTTCTCGGCCATCGAAGCGCTGCGCACCATGAAGCAGCTGATCCAGCAGGAAGTCCGGCGCAAGGGCATGGCGGCGAACATCAAGCTGGGCTCGGGCGGCATTCGCGAGGTGGAGTTCATCGCCCAGGCGTTCCAGCTGATTCATGGCGGTCGTGACCTGAGCCTGCAACAACGGCCTTTGCTCAAGGTGCTGCGCACGCTGGAAGGGCAGGGTTATCTGCCGACTGCCGTCATCACCGAGCTGCGCGAAGGCTACGAGTTCCTGCGTTACACCGAGCACGCCATTCAGGCGATTGCTGACCGCCAGACCCAGATGCTCCCCGACGACCCCCGCGATCAGGCGCGCATCGCCTTCATGATGGGCTTCGCCGATTGGGACGCCTTCCACGAGAAGCTGATGTACTGGCGCGGCCGGGTCGACTGGCATTTCCGGCAGGTCATCGCTGACCCTGACGAGGAAGAAGGCCAGCAGGACGGCGGCGAAGAGATCGTCGGCGGCGAGTGGTTGCCGTTGTGGGAAGAATCGCAAAACGAAGAAAGTGCCTGCCTCCAGCTGGAGGAGGGCGGATTCGTCGACGCGCAGAAAGCCCTGAAACATCTGAGCAACCTGCGTAACAGTTCCCAACTGCGCTCGATGCAACGTCTGGGGCGCGAGCGTCTTGATGCGTTCATTCCGAGGCTGCTGGCGCAGGCCGTCGAGCACGACAACCCTGACCTGGTGCTGGAACGCGTGCTGCCGTTGGTCGAGGCCGTTGCGCGGCGTTCGGCGTATCTCGTTTTGCTCACCGAAAACCCAGGCGCATTGCGGCGTTTGCTCACCCTGTGCGCGGCCAGCCCGTGGATCGCCGAGCAGATTGCCCGCTTCCCGCTGCTGCTTGATGAGTTGCTCAACGAGGGACGCCTTTTCAGCCCGCCGCAAGCGCTGGAGCTGGCCGCCGAGTTGCGTGAACGGCTGACGCGCATCCCTGAGGATGATCTGGAACAACAAATGGAAGCCCTGCGCCACTTTAAACTGGCGCACCGGTTGCGGGTGGCGGCGTCGGAAATCACCGGCAGCCTGCCGTTGATGAAGGTCAGCGACTACCTGACCTGGCTGGCCGAGGCGATTCTTGAACAGGTGCTGGCCCTGGCCTGGCGCCACACCGTCGCGCGCCATGGCGCGCCGCGTCGTCCGGATGGCACGTTGTGCGATCCGGGCTTTGTGATTGTCGGTTATGGGAAAGTCGGCGGCATCGAACTGGGGCATGGTTCGGACCTGGACCTGGTGTTCATCCACGATGGCGACCCGCAGGCTGAAACAGACGGGGCCAAACCCATCGATGGCGCGCAGTTCTTCACGCGGTTGGGGCAGCGGATCATTCACCTGATCACCACGCAAACCAACTCCGGCCAGCTCTACGAAGTGGACATGCG
>CAURWS010000758.1:0-2527 GCA_963528485.1 uncultured Pseudomonas sp.
ATCCACGCCAGTGGAAGTCACGTAGGTCGAAGTCATAAAAGAGTCCTCTCGTGCAAGGGGCAGTGCACTACCTGCATGGTGTTGAACGAACCGCAAAAGGCCGGTTCTGCGCGTCTTTTGCGACCTGTGATTGAGTGTGCACGGGTGCATGCGCCGTGTGATGGCGCATTTGCACTGCCTGATCTGGTGCATTCGCACCGACTCAAGGCGCGCCCGCCGCACTAAGCTTGTCGGGGCGGGTCGTATGCCTGCGATGCCCGTGAGCCCGATCCCGCATGCGCAACAGCGCCAGGAGACGACATGACCGAAGCCGTGCTTGCCCGTGAGACCAACCGCCGACAACTGCAGCACATCATCTCGGGGCTCTCCGATGGGGTCATGCTGGTCGAAGTCGATCAGACCATCATCTGGGCCAATGAAGCGGCGTTGCTGATGCATGGGGTGGCCGATGTGAGCGAGCTGGGCGCCGATGGCGATGCCTATCGCGAGCGATTCACCCTGCGTTACCGCAACAACCATCCGCTGGAGGCTGATCAGTATCCGATCAGCCGAGTGGCGGCAGGGGAGGTATTCAGTGACGTGCTGGTCGAAGTCAGTCGCGTCGGCGATGAAGAAGAACGCAGCCGCGTCCACCGGGTCCGCAGTCTGGTGCTGGAAAACGGCAACGCAGAGATCGAGTCGCTGGTGCTGGTCATGTCTGACGCCACCGAGTGGGCCAGTGCCGAGCAACGTTTCGAGAAGACCTTCAATGCCAATCCGGCGCCCGCGGTCATTTGTCGTTTGAGCGACCTGCGCTTCGTCAAGGTCAATCAGGGGTTTCTTGAAATGACCGGGCACTCCCGGGAGAACGTGATCGGTCGCTCGGTGTATGAAGTCGACGTGCTTGAAAACGCCGAGCGCAAGGATCTGGCCATCGAGCGCTTGAACGAGGGTGCGACCATTCCGCAAATGCAGGCAGAACTCAAGATGCCCGAGGGCGGCACCAAGCTTGTGATCGTCGCCGGCCAGCCGCTGGACATGAACGAGGAAGACTGCATGCTGTTTTCCTTCATCGACCTGGAAAGCAGACGCAAGGCTGAGACGGCGCTACGCCAGAGCGAAGAGCGGTTTGCCAAGACCTTCAGGCTGACGCCGGTTCCGATTCTGGTGTGCAGCGCAGACCGCCAGCAAATCGTCGACGCCAACGAGGCGTTCTTGAGCACCATGGGCTACACGGGGACTGAGCTGGTGGGGAAAACCGTGAGCGAGATCGCTTTGATCAACGACACGTCAGCCACGGCACAGCTGTTCGATTCGCTGGAGAAAACCGGCCGCATCGAAGGTCAGGATTTCAAAGTGCGCAAGAAGAGCAGCGAGGTGATCGACTGCGTGCTGGCCGCTGACACGGTGACCATCCAGGACAACCCCTGTTATCTGTTTGTCTTCATGGACATCACCGAGCGCAAACGGTCTGAGCTTGAACTGGTCGAGGCGATCGAGACCGTCATGAAAGATGCCTCCTGGTTCAGCCAGACGCTGATCGAGAAGCTCGCCAATGCCAAACGGGTCAACACCAGCAGCCAGCCCGGTGCATCGTTTACCGACCTGACGGCCCGTGAGCGAGATGTTCTCGGCCTGATCTGTGAAGGGTTGGCAGACAAGGAGATTGCTGCCCGACTCAACCTTGCGCTCAATACGATCCGCAATCACGTGGCGACGGTGTATTCCAAGCTCGACGTGCACAGCCGGGCAGAGGCCATTGTCTGGGCCCGCGAGCGTCACCTGTTTTCCAATCAGATCAAGAGCAGGCCCTGACGCCGAGGTGCAAATGCCCCGGCCAACCTGGTGCAAAGGCACCTGTTGAAGCGGTGATGCGGGGCTTAGGGTAAAGCCTGACCGGTTGACATTCAGTCACCGGGGGCCTGCATTCGAGGAGCAACCCGTCACCATGAAAACAGACCAGGTTAAAGGCGCGCTGCAGCAGGCGGCTGGCAACACTCAGGCGTTTCTGGGCGAGCTGTCGGGGAGTGAACGGATTGAGCTGGAGGGCAGGGCACGCCAGTCCGCCGGCGAATTGCAGGAGCGTTACGGCAAGCTGCTGGAACAGTGGGGGCGCGTCGTCAAAGGCAGACCCCGTGCAATCCTGATCGCCGCGGCGGGCACCGCGCTCGCACTGGCTTGGCTGATCAAGCGTCAACGTCGCTAAAGGGCTGTTCAGCCTGACGCCGCTGCCCATCACCATGAAGGCATTTTGATTCAGGGAACGAAACTCCTCGTCAGGCGCAACAGTCAATAAGGTGTCGAGTTCTGACACCCCTCACTTTCGGAGAAATACCATGAGTGGCACTTCAGACAAAATCAAAGGTATGGCAAACGAAGCACTCGGCAACGTGAAGCAGGGTGTCGGCAAAGTCACCGGAAACGAAAAGCTTCAGGTCGAAGGCAAGATTCAGGAGAAAAAGGGCGAGGCCCAACAGGTTGCGGGTAAGGTCAAGGATGCGGTAGACAAGCATTGATCACGTTTTGCGTTCACTGAACGGCCATCTTC
>CAURWS010000759.1:0-2514 GCA_963528485.1 uncultured Pseudomonas sp.
GTGTTCACCGGCCAGGGTGTACTCGATTTCATACAGCGCTTTATCGCTCATCGCATCACTTCCTTTGGCGACCCGCGCGGGTCGACCGATCACGAACTACGGCTGAAAAAGTCAAAGACCGGCGGCTTTCAACCGCGCGGCGTGTTCGAGAAACAACCCCACAGGATTGGCCCCCTTGCCCACCAGACCGAGGTGCTGGTTGACGATGTCGAAATGGTCGAGCGGGAAGTCGTCACCGATGACCGTGCCCAGGTGCGAACTGAATCGCCCGACCATGCCATCAGATTGACCTCGCTCTTTCGTGAACGTGCGAGCGAATAATCGGCAGGTGAGATTCGTGGTATCGAGCAGGTTCTTGCCGCGGTTCGTGCGCCCCGGTTGCAAGGTGCCGGACCAGGAGTAATAGCGCACGCCGTTGACCAGCTCAGCCCCCTGCCCGCCCCAGGTCTCGGGCAACCCTTGAGGGAAGAGTGTGTTGAATCGCGCGACGCCGCGAGTGGTCAGCGAGTGATGCGCGGCGTCGACATCGGTGGGCAAGCGGGTGCCGCGATAACCGGTGTCGAGCAGCGCCAGGATGAGCGTAGTCAGGCGAATCGCGGCATTGACCAGACGACCGCGTAACGTGCTCTGTGGGTAATGCTCTTCAAGGTAGTCCGCCAGTTCAGAGCCGTGATTGGGCCCTGCAACTGACGTCACCGATGCCACCAGGTCCGGGCGCACACCGGCGACGTAGCGGATGGTCAGCGCGCCCTGGCTGTGGCCGATCAGGTTGACCTTGGCGGCGCCGGTTTCCTTGAGGATTTCTTCGATCCGCGCCAGCAATTGCTCGCCACGAATCTCGGTGGCATTCACCGCCGAAACCATCACCGGAATCACCTCTGCCCCACCCCGACGCAAGGCAGGCACGATGCCGTACCAATACGGGTAGACCACCAGTTTCACGAACCCCAACAACCCGGGCACCAACACGATGGGGTAACGCGTGGCCTGTTCTTGCGTCATGTGCGATTGAATCCTTCTCGGGCTCCTGTAAGAGCGCGCTTGCCCGCGATTGCGTTGTCCCAGTGACCGCATCACGCTCTGATAGACCCGTCGCGGGCAACCGCGCTCCTACAAACACTAGCCGCAAAGCATTCACCGTTGATGACAACAAAAGGTAATGCCCCATCGCCATCTTTTCATCGAACTCTTTCAATCCGCCAACGCTCATAACTGCAACGGGCCACCAATGGCCCTTCCATGGAGTGACCGGTTATGTACAAGCAATCTCTGGCAGTAGTGTTTGCAATGGCCGCGCTGGCTGGCTGTACGTCGACAACCCTGCAGAACCCGGTGGATTACGCGACCTATCGCAACGAGCCGCTGGTCAAGCAGGTGGACGACGGTATGACCGAGCAGCAAGTGCTGACCATCGGCGGCGAGCCTTCGACCCGCGTGCATCGCAAGGTTCACCCTGGCACCTGCAACAACTACGTGCTGAACAAGGACGGCCATCAGCAGACCTACTACGTGACCTTCAACGCCAACGGCCGCGTGGACAGCAAGGGCTTCATGACCTGTGATCAGCGTGAGGCCAATGAACGGGCGATGTGATCGATCACATGCCCCATCCCCTGCAGCAGCACGACTTGCCCGCAGTAGCGGGCTTGAGGAGGCCACTGCCGGCAAGCGGTGCTGCTGCATGGGATCGGAGCCAGTCAGACCGCGGCAAAACAAATCAAACTTTTCCCCGCGCGCACCACTCACACCTTAAGACCCGATCTTGCCAGGCTTCGGTCGAGCACCAGACGACCGACGCATCAAGAGCGAGACGGCTAAAACCGGATCAGCCCTGGAGATGAATAATGAGCGATGTGCAGCAATTAACCGATGTCAGCACCCTGCGCGAGCGCGCGCGTCACAACGTTGAAAACGGTGCCGTGACCGAAGGCTACGACGGCGACCGCGAAGAGATCATTCGCCTGCTCAACGCGTCGCTGGCCACCGAATGGGTCTGCGTGCTGCGTTACAAGCGCCACTACTACATGGCCAAAGGCGTGAAAGCCCAGGTCGCGGCGGCAGAATTCCTTGAGCATGCCGAACAGGAAGCCGAGCACGCCGACAAGCTCGCCGAGCGCATCGTGCAACTGGGCGGCGAGCCGGAACTGAACCCCGACCTGCTGTCCAAGAACTCCCACGCGCAGTACGTGGCGGGCAATACGCTGAAAGAGATGGTCACCGAAGACCTGATCGCCGAGCGCATCGCCATCGACAGCTATCGCGAGATCATTCAGTACATCGGCGACAAAGACCCGACCACGCGCCGGATCTTCGAAGAAATCCTGGCTCAGGAAGAAGAGCACGCCGATGACATGGCGGACATTCTCGACGGGCTGTGAGCGTTGAGTGCAGTGCAAAAAGCCAGGGCATATGCCCTGGCTTTTTTGTGGGTTGCAAAAGTGTGCAAGCTGCGAAACGGTGGGAGTGAGCCAACTGTCTTTTACTCCCCCTTCGATCAACGGCCAGCAGGCTGCT
>CAURWS010000760.1:0-2513 GCA_963528485.1 uncultured Pseudomonas sp.
GGCGCCACCGATGCGGCTCCCACCGCTCCGGCGATGCCCGCGTTCGGCTGGAACCTGTCGGATGAAAACGTCGCCGACGTGCTCACCTACGTGCGCAACACCTGGGGCAACGCCGCACCTGCGGTGTCCAGCGCCAGCGTCAAGGATGTGCGTGAGGCGTTAATGCCGAAGTAAGCGGCGACGCATCTTGCGGTACAAAAAAATGCCTGGCCTTAGTGATGGGGTCAGGCATTTTTTCATCGTGATCGATCAGTACGTTTCATCCGAGCACCGGCTGCATTCGACACAAACTCTGCGCGGATAAAGCCTTTTCACACTTGTACGATGTCTTATCACAAGGTATTACTAGCGTCCCGTAAAAAAATAATTCAACGGAGACCGCTACATGGATTCGACCCATTCCGACGCGCCTGAAGGCAACAGTCGCAGAACCTTCCTGAAACACTCCTTCGCTGTCTCGGCCACTCTGGCGACCTTGGGAAGTGCCGCCCTGCCCCGACTGGCCGCAGCCGCCGAGCCTCTGAGCCAACGCTACCCGGACCCGCTGATTCACATCCTCGACGACAGCTTTCTCGATCTGCGCATCTTCAACGCCAGTGTGGAAAAGCTCGCCACCGGCATGCGCTGGGCCGAGGGGCCAGTATGGGTAGGTGATGGCCGTTACCTGCTGGTCAGCGACATCCCCAACAACCGCATCATGCGCTGGGACGAGATCACCGATACCTTTTCGGTCTATCGCGAACACTCCAACTTCTCCAACGGCATGTGCCGCGATCGTCAGGGCCGGCTGCTGGTTTGCGAGGGCTCGACCACAACCAACGAAGGCCGCCGCATCACCCGTACCGAACCCAACGGTAACGTCACTGTGCTGGCCGACAGCTTCGAGGGCAAACCCTTCAACTCGCCCAACGACATTGTCTGCAAACGCGATGGCTCAATCTGGTTCAGCGATCCACCCTTCCAGACCGGCAACAACTACGAAGGCCACAAAATCACCCCGACCCAGCCGCACGCGGTGTATCGCATCGATGGCGAAAGCCTGAAGGTGACTCGGGTGATTGATGATCTCAACGGCCCTAACGGTCTGTGCTTTTCCCCTGACGAAAAAATCCTGTACGTGGTTGAGGGTCGCGCCAAGCCCAACCGGCTGATCTGGGCGATCACCGTCAATGACGACGGCACCCTTGGCGCGCGTCGCAAGCACATCGAAGGCCTGGACTACGCCGCCCTCGACGGCATCAAGTGTGACGAAGCCGGCAACTTGTGGTGTGGCTGGGGTGGCAACGGTGACCCGAAAGCCGACCTGGAGAAACTCGACGGCGTGCGCATTTTCAACCCACAGGGCAAAGCCATCGGCCATATTTCGCTGCCTGAACGCTGCCCGAACCTGTGCTTCGGCGGGCGTGAAGGCAACAGGCTGTTCATGGCCAGCAGCCACTCGGTCTACTCGTTGTTCGTCAATACACGCGGCGCGACATTCGCGTAATCAAACGTGACTCGGCACCTCGCAGGATGTGCCGAGTCAACGTCCTCATCCCCGCGAGCGCCCATTCTATCCACGCAGCCAGCGATCCAACTGGCCGCGCCGCTCTGAACCCTTGGCTATGACACGTCGGCCGTTTGCACCGCGCGCGCTTCACGGGTTTGCATGATGCGCGGCAGGTTGCGCTCGATCCAGGTGGTCAGCCCATCGACCAGCAAGGCCACCTCTTCGCCCATCGGGGTCAGCGTGTATTCGACGTGTGGCGGCACCACGGGCAAGGCCTTGCGCTCGATAAAGCCGTCCTGCTCAAGGCTCTGCAAGGTTTGCGAAAGCATCTTTTCGCTGACCCCGCCGATCTTGCGGCGAAGCTCGCTGAAACGGTGCATGCCGTCCAACAGCACCACCAGCACCAGCACACCCCAGCGGCTGCAGACGTGATTGAGAATTTCCCGCGACGGGCAATCCCGCGCCAAAACCTCACCCATACGGATGCGTTCGAGCAGCGAGGCATTTTCAGCGGAGGGAGCAGAAACATCGGTCATTACACTTACCTTTTCGTACGTACTTACGAAAGGTTAGCATGATCTCTATGCTCGGCACACATTCACGTCACCCAAGGAAATCATCATGATCGTCATCACCGGTGCATCGGGTCAACTGGGCCGTCTGGTTATCGAACAGCTGCTCATACGCGTTCCTGCGTCCAACATCGTCGCCGCCGTGCGCAGCCCTGAAAAAGCCGCCGACCTCGCCGCCCTGGGCGTGCAGGTACGCAAAGCCGACTACGCCCAGCCTGCCACTCTGGACAGTGCCTTCGCGGGGGCGGAGAAGGTCCTGCTGATTTCATCCAGCGAAGTCGGTCAGCGCGTTGCCCAGCACAAGGCCGTGATCGACGCCGCCCGGCATGCAGGTGTGAATTTGCTGATCTACACCAGCGTATTGCATGCCGACACCTCGCAGCTGGGCCTGGCTGAAGAACATCGCCAGACCGAAGTCGCCTTGGCCGAATCCGGCGTGCCATGGGTGGTGC
>CAURWS010000761.1:0-2507 GCA_963528485.1 uncultured Pseudomonas sp.
CCATTGACCTGACGCTGGTCTTTCTGAAATCCGGCGAACATGGATGACTCCTTGTGATTGTTGGCTCACATGCTAAATCCGTAAGGCTGCTCGGCAAGGCGCAAAGCGTGTCAGCGCCGTTCATGAAACGTGTTCGCCGCCCGTAGCCCCATCGACGCTGACCCACAGAATTGGTCTGGGAAAAACCCGATTCATTGGCTATTCGGCCGCTGCACACCCCAGCGTACTGTAGTGCCACATCCAGTGACTTCCCCCACTTCTCCAACGGAGCATGCACACATGAACAAACGAATCGCCTGGGCCCAGAAATCGCCAGAAGCCTACAAAGCCATGGTCGGCCTGGAAACCGCACTGGCCAAATCCGGCCTTGAAAACTCGCTGCTGGAGCTGATTCGTCTGCGCGCTTCGCAGATCAACGGCTGCGCCTACTGCGTCAACCTGCACGCCAACGATGCGCGCAAGGCCGGCGAAACCGAAGCCCGCCTGCAAACCCTGAGCGTCTGGGCCGAAACCACCTTCTTCAGCGACAAGGAAAAAGCCGTGCTGGCCTGGGTCGAAAGCCTGACCCAACTGTCGATCCACCACGCGCCACAGGATCAGTACGAAACGCTGCTTGAGCACTACAGTGAAGCCGATGTGGCGAACATCACCCTGGCCATCGCCACCATCAACGCCTGGAATCGGTTTGGTGTGGGTTTTGCGATGATCCCTCAGTAGCAGCGGCAAGTTGCACTGCAGGCGGGCTGCGCGACACCCGCTTGTGGCTTGCAGCTCATCGCTGCATCAACGGTTTGAATCCGACGCATCAGCACTTTTCGTTGGTGCGCCCTGCCCCGCGTCGACCACAATCGGGCCTTCTTAAACGCTCAAGGCTTGCGCGAACATGGCACTGGACATCCTCAGACTTTCGGCTTTTTCCGACGCAGATCAGGGCGGCAATCCTGCGGGCGTGTGGATCGGCGAGATCTTCCCCGACGACACCACCCTGCAGGCCACTGCCAAAGAGGTCGGCTATTCGGAAACGGCGTTCGCCATTCCCGAAGGCGATGGCTGGCGGGTGCGCTACTTCTCGCCGCAAGCCGAAGTGCCGTTCTGCGGCCACGCCACTATTGCGCTGGGCGCAGCGTTGGCCGGGCGTTATGGCGAGGGTGAGTACAGGCTGTATCTGAACAACGCGCAGATCAGCGTCGAAGGCCACCGACAAGGCGCACTGACCTGCGCCGCGCTGCAATCGCCGCCCACCCACAGCCAGCCGGTGGGCCGCGAAGTGCTCAGCCAGACCATGGGGCTGTTCGACTTGCAGGCCGAAGACATTGACCTGCGCATCCCGCCTGCATTGATCAACGGCGGCGCGCAGCATCTGGTGCTGGCACTCAATCGTCGCGAAACCCTCAAAAACATGCGCTATGACTTTGACGCCGGGCGTGAACTGATGGTGCGCGAAGGGTTGGTGACGATTCTGCTGGTGTTCGCCGAATCCCCTCGCCTGTTCCACACGCGCAACCCGTTTGCCTTCGGTGGCGTGTACGAAGACCCGGCCACGGGCGCTGCGAGTGCGGCATTTGCCGGTTACCTGCGCGACATCGGCTGGCACCACGGCGGCGCCATCGACATCGTGCAGGGCGAAGACATGGGCAGCCGCTCGCGGATTCGTGCCGAATTCAGCGACGTGCCCGGCAGTTCGATCCGCGTATCGGGCACCGCGCGTGCGCTTTGAGCGTCACACCTTCAAATAGCGCCCACTGAGCGCCACACCGAGCAGCATCACGGCGATGATCAGAAACGCCACGCCGAGGCTGCTGAGGTGGGCGACAAAACCGATCCCCGCCGGGCCCATCAGAATGCCGATGTAGCCCAGGGTGGTGATGGCCGGGACGGCGACGTTTTCCGGCATGGTCTTCTGCCGTCCCACCGCGCTGTAGAACACCGGCACGATGTTGGAGCAGCCGATGCCCACCAGCGCGTAGCCGCACAGCGCGGCCTGCCAATGGGGGATCAAGGTCGCCACGGCCATGCCGACCGCCGCGCACAAACCGCCGAAGAGGATGATCTTGTGCACCCCCAAACGGCGCACCACCGGATCACCGCACAAACGGCCGATGGCCATCGCCAGGGCAAACACCGCGTAGCCGAATCCGGCATAGGAAGGCTCGACGCCGCGCTGTGCACTGAGGAACACCGCGCTCCAGTCCAGCATCGCGCCTTCGGTGAGGAACACGGTGAAGCACATCAGGCCGATGAACAGCACCACGCCATGGGGAATCGCGAACGCCGGGCCGCCCGCCTCGCTGCCGTACCTGAGCAGGTTCGGGCCTGCTTTATATAAGGCCAGGCCGATGAACAGCGCGACGAGGGTCATGGTCAGCCACGGCCAGACGCCCACGCTCAACAAGGCCGAAACGCCGGCCGCGCCGAGAATCCCGCCGCAACTGAACAGGCCATGAAAGCCCGACATCATGGTCTTGCCGCTGGCCCGTTCGACGATGATCGCCTGAATCTTGGTGACA
>CAURWS010000762.1:0-2506 GCA_963528485.1 uncultured Pseudomonas sp.
CGTCGCCTGCAACACGCTGATGCCCTGTTCCTGCACGTGCTTGAGGATCAGCTCCGGATCGCGCTGGGTGTCCTTGTCAGCCATGACCACGCGACCGCCCACCATCAACGGCGTGTACAACTCCAGCCCGAAAATATCGAAGGAGAAGGTGGTCAGGGACAGCAGGCGATCGCTTGAAGAAATACCCGGTGCAGCGGCCATGCTGACGATGAAATTGGTCAGCGCTTCATGGCGCACCATCACGCCTTTCGGTTTGCCCGTGGAGCCCGAGGTATAGATCGCGTAGGCGAGGTTTTCCCCGTCCAGCGAAACGGCAGGATTGACCTCGCTGTAGCCACTCAGCGCTTGATTCAAGTCCAGCGACTGCACGTGTTCAGGCACCGGCAAACGATCCAGCAGATGACCTTGAGTGAGCAACAACGACAGGCCGCTGTCCTCGATCATGTAGGCCAGGCGGTCCTGCGGATACTCAGGGTCCAGCGGCACATAGGCGCCACCGGCCTTGAGCACTGCGAGCAGGCCAATGACCATTTCCAGCGAGCGGTCCACCGAGACACCCACCAGCTCATCCGGGCCAACGCCCAGCTCGATCAGGCGGTGCGCCCATTGGTTGGCTTGGGCGTTAAGTTCAGCGTAGGTCAGGGACTGCTCGCAAAAGACCAGCGCCACGGCGTCTGGCCTCAAAGCCGACTGCGCTTCGATCAGCCGATGAATCGGCTGATCAGGGTAAGCCGCTTCGCTGCGGTTCCAGTCGTGGAGTATCTGCCGGCTTTCGTCAGCATTAAGCATTGGCAACTGCGCAATGCGCTGCTGCGGATCAGCGACAATGGCCTGCAACAGCTGCTGCCAGTGGGTGACCAGACGCTCGACCGTGCGCGCGTCGAACAACGCCGACGCGTAAACCACGGATGCCGTCAGCGACTGCGCTGACTCATAGGTTTCCAGGGTCAGGTCGAACTGCGCGGTCTGCTGCTCGCCCGCCAGCCCTTCGACACGCAGGCCGGGCAGACGTACATCAATGCCCTTCTTGCCTTCGCTCTGGTGGTTGTACATCACCTGGAACAACGGACTGTGGCTGAGGCTGCGCTCTGGCTGCAACGCCTCGACCAGTTGCTCGAACGGCAGGTCCTGGTGGGCCTGGGCCTGCAACGCCGTCTGACGGACCTGATGCAGCAACGCGTTGAAGGGCATCTGCCCGTCGACGTCGGCCTTGAGCACCTGCGTGTTGACGAACAGGCCGATCAGACGCTCGGTTTCCACACGGTTGCGGTTGGCGTTCGGCACACCGACACGGATATCGGACTGACCGCTGTAGCGGTGCAAAAGCGCCTGGAAGGATGCCAGCAGCACCATGAACAACGTCGCGCCCTCACGCTGCGCCAAGGCACGCAACTCAAGGCTCAACCGGGGATCGAGCGGAATATCCAGGCGTGCGCCACGGGTGTCCAGCACGGCTGGGCGCGGACGGTCGATCGGCAGTTCCAGCACAGGCTGAGCACCGCCCAACCGGGCAACCCAGTAATCCAGTTGTCGCTGACGTTCACCGGCGTCCATCCACTGGCGCTGCCACTGGGCATAGTCGGCGTACTGCAGCGACGGCTCAGGCAGCGCAATGGCCTGGCCCTGACTGAACGCGGCATACAGCGCGATCAACTCCTCGACCAGCAGCTGCATGGACCAGCCATCGGTCACGACATGATGCTGGGTCAGCAGCAGCACGTGGTCGTCGGCATTGAGTTGCAGCAAACGTGCACGCAACAGCGACCCGTGGCGCAAATCGAACGGCTCGCGGGCTTGCGCTTGGACAGCCTCGGCGATCAGCGCGTCATCGGCCAGCGCTTCGACGTTGAAGGCAAACGCACCTGCTGCGTCGATCACCTGCACCACGCCGGCCTCGCCCTCGGCAAAACGCTCCAGCGCAGGCACGTCCAGATCACCGCGCAAACGCAGGGCCAGCGCAATGTTGTAGGCGGCGCTGCCGGGGTCCAGTTGCCAGAGGAACCACTGACGCTCCTGGGCGTAGGACAGCAACAGCGGCTGCTGGCGGTCCACTGCGATCAACGCCGGGGCGTCGGCGGCCTTGTCCTGCCCCAACGCCTGCACGAAGGCCTGCAGCGTACCGTGCTCGAACAGCGTGCTCAGCGGCAACGCGATATTCAACGCGTGACGCACGCGGGAAATCACCTGAGTGGCCAGCAGCGAATGCCCACCCAGCTCGAAGAAGTTGTCGCCCAGGCCCACACGCTCAAGCTTCAGCACGTCCTGCCAGATGCCGGCAATGCGCTGCTCGAGCGGGGTGACGGGCGCCACGTAGTTCTGTTGCAGCTGTGCGGCGTCCGGCTTGGGCAGCGCCTTGCGGTCAAGCTTGCCGTTGGGCGTCAGGGGCAGGACGTCGAGCATGACCCACTGTTGCGGCACCATGTAGTCGGGCAGGCGCTGGCGCAGGCTGGCCCGTAGCTCGTCGCGCAATGCATCGAGCGAAACGCCGGTCTGCACAGGCACCACG
>CAURWS010000763.1:0-2506 GCA_963528485.1 uncultured Pseudomonas sp.
GTCCGGGGCGGTGGGGCCTGCTGGGGCGGTGAGTGTTCGTAAGATTTGAGGTGGTTTTGGGCTCTGCCTGACGGCAGAGCTGTTTCGCCTTCAGCGAGTTACCTGAAAAGGCACCGTAGCAGCTCGGCTTGCCAGCGTAGCGATCTTACGGGCGCCACCGCCGGTAAGCCGTGCTGCTACAGAAAAGCGCGCAAGCCTCACGCTTCAGCTTTTGCTCTTCTACCGAGAAATCCCAGAAAACAACCGACATGTGCTCAGACCATAAAGACCCTAAAACCCCGGCCGAGCCGCCGCAATCCCCACCACCGCAATCCCCACCAGCAAGTTAATGCCCACCAACCGCCGAATCCCGCCCAGCGCTGCAGCCCCGTCCGCCCATTGCTCCGCGTCCACCGCTTTACGCAGCTGCGGCAGATTCAACGACGAAATCCGCAGAAACAAAGCCACCATCACCACATACAACCCGATCATCACCTGCACATAACGCGGCGCCGTCTGAAAACCGCTGAAATTCAGCTGAATCATCCCGATCCCCGTCACCGGCAACAGAATCACCGCACACCACACCCAGACGAAAAACCGAGGAAACACCTGCACCCACAGCTTCAACCGCGCAGGCCCCTCAAGGGCGGCGATGACCGCTGGTCGCAGAATCATCCAGGCGAAAAACATCCCGCCTACCCATAAAACCGCCGACAACACATGCAACACGTAGACAAAGGCTACAAGCGACATCAAGAACTCCGGTCTGCGCAGAAAGAATTAGCGCGGTATGATAGCCGCCCGCTGGCAGGGGCTGCTCCCCTTACAGCACGAGCCGCGTTGCTGGGCCAAATCTCGCCAGGCTAGGCGCAGGACGCAGGGAATGGTGTTCCCTTTTCAAGTCCTGCAACGAAGTTTGGCGAGATTTGGCACGCAACCCGGAGGGGCGGGCCCGTTTTCCCGCGATGCTGCGTTTCTCGACACTCATTTGGAATAACCAAACTTCGTGTCTCGTGCCTTGCCTCGCGGGAAAACGGGCTCCGCCGCGGCCGTGCTGAAAGGGGAGCAGCCCCTGATACTGAAGATATATCCAGCGGTTTTTTGTGTTTTCATTCAGCACCCGTGACGCCGAGCCAACGACCCAGCCCATGATCAGTACCGAACTCAAATCCCAGATTCAGGGCGCCTATTCGCGTTTCCTCGAAGCCAAAAGCCTCAAGCCTCGCTACGGCCAGCGTTTGATGATCGCCGAGGTGGCCAAGGTGCTGGGGGATATCGACACCGACGAAGAAGGCCGCCGTACGGGCGATCCGGCGGTGGTGGCGGTGGAGGCGGGAACGGGTACGGGCAAGACCGTTGCATATGCGATTGCGGCGATCCCTACGGCCAAGGCGGCGGGTAAGCGTCTGGTGATTGCCACCGCGACTGTTGCGCTGCAGGAGCAGATCGTCCACAAGGACCTTCCCGATCTCATGCGCAACAGCGGCCTGAGTTTCACCTTCTCGCTGGCCAAGGGGCGCGGGCGCTACATGTGCCTGTCCAAGCTCGTTGTGCTGCTGCAAGAAGGCAACGCCCAGAGAGCCACTGCGCAGCTTTTCGAAGAAGAAGGCTTCAAGATCGAGGTCGATGAAGCCAGCCAGAAGCTGTTCACTTCCATGATCGAAAAGCTCGCCGGCAACAAATGGGACGGCGACCGCGACAGCTGGCCCCAGGAGCTGGCTGATCAGGACTGGGCGCGGCTGACCACCGATCACAGCCAGTGCACCAACCGCCATTGTCCGAATTTTCAGCAGTGTGCGTTCTATAAGGCGCGCGAGGGCATGGGAAAAGTCGACGTCATCGTGACGAACCACGACATGGTCCTGGCGGATCTGGCGTTGGGCGGCGGTGCGGTGCTGCCGGATCCGCGCGACACCCTGTATGTGTTCGACGAAGGCCACCACCTGCCCGACAAGGCCATCGGCCACTTCGCCCATTTCAGCCGCCTGCGCTCCACCGCTGACTGGCTGGAACAGACCGCCAAGAACCTCACCAAGCTGCTCGCCCAGCACCCGCTGCCGGGAGATCTGGGCAAGCTGATCGAGCAGGTGCCGGAGCTGGTCCGCGAGATCAAGACGCACCAGCAATTCATGTTCACCGCCTGCGAGCAACTGGCCGATTTCAAGGCCGGGGAAGACATGGAAGGCCGCGAGCGACCGCGCCATCGCTTCATTGGCGGCGTGGTGCCCGAGCACATGCGCGAGATGGGCATCGAGCTGAAAAAAGGCTTCGCGCGGCTGGACGACCTGTTCACCCGCCTGACCGAGTTGCTCAAGGAAGGCATGGATGGCGAGGTCAACATCGGCATCGCCAGCCATCAGGCCGAGGAATGGTATCCACTGTTCGGCAGCCTGCTGGCCCGGGCCCACGGCAACTGGGAGCTGTGGACCGCCTTTACCGCCGAGGACCCGGAAAACAGCCCGCCCATGGCGCGTTGGCTGACCCTGGCCGACAGCGGCTCTTTGTTCGACATCGAGGTCAACGC